>CAYIUD010000032.1:0-5671 GCA_964366265.1 uncultured Pseudomonadales bacterium
CGATGGAGTTTTTTGATTCCGGGGCTAAGACATTACCGTCAAGGTTGACACCGTTGTTGTCACCTTCAAAAAATTCATAGACAGAGTCCCAGGTGCCGATATCAGTCCATTTGAAGGGCAGAAGGATCGTGTATGAATCCTTGAATAATTTGTTAGTTACTAGTTCGGTAGGTCCGGGATCCATTTGGGAATAAATTTTTTCGATTTCCTGGTCTTTGTCACCCTTGAAAAGCAGATCTTTGATTTCCATCAAGGACTTGTACCAATCCGGTCGGTATTGTTTGTAAGCGTCAAGCATTAGGTTGGGATACCAACAATTGTGATTGCTGTGGGTGGCAACATGGAAATTTTTGATGAGTTCTTTGGTTTGTTTGTAATCATCATTACGGGGAATAAATTCGTCAGTTTTGTAAATCTCGACGCCATTTTTGGTAGAAATTCTTTTGCCAAGTCTGAGGTAATCAATACCTAGAATAGGATAACTGGCTTTGATACCACCCGAAACAAATTTATTGTCTTGGATGACAATTTTTTCGGCTTCCTTGATCATTTTTAGAAAATCAGTGTCGGTTTCACGGAGACAGTCAGGCTGAATGATCATGAATGGTTCGTTTGGATGTTTGATGCTTAAAACCAGGAAAGCCAGACCTTCTCCAGGGCCACGATCTTTGGCAATATCAGGTTCTAAAATATAGTTTTCTTTGGGGATCTGGGGTGATTGTTTTTTGGCAATGTCGTAATAACGCTTCTTGGTGGAGATAAAAATATCGCTTGGTTTAAATGCTTTTAGAAGAGTTTTGATGGTTTTTTCATAGAGAGGGACATCGCCGACAATGGCCTGGAATTGTTTAGGGTAAGCTTCCCGACTCATTGGCCAGATCTTTTTTCCTTGCCCACCAGCGGTGACGATGAATTTCATATGGGTTTGTGTTTTTTAAGTAGTATCTTTACTTTAACACTAAATTGTTTTTGAAAACTAGCTTGAGAGAATTTTTGAGCATTGGTGCGACAACGATTGGCGGTAATCTGATGATTTTTATGCTCAAATTGATTGATAACTCCAATGATACTGTCTGGAGTTTGCTGGTCGAAGAACAATCCGGTTTTCCCAGCAATAACGGTCTCTTTTGCCCCACCTTTGTTGAAAGCCAAGATTGGGGTACCACAAGCCTGGGCTTCTAGTGGTACGAGGCCAAAATCTTCTTGTTGGGGGAAAATGACTGCTTGGGACTGAGAATAAAGGCTACGCAATTTAAGGTCAGTGATTCCGCCTAAAAATTGGATATTGGGGGTGGCTAGACTTTTAAGATGGGGCAATTGAGAACCAGTACCAACAACAATGAGTTTTTTATCTCTAAGTTTAGTGAAAGCTTTAATAACTAAGTCAACTTTTTTATAGGGAACAAGACGAGAAACAACGAGATAAGAGTTTTTAATTTTTTGACTATGACTTTTGGGGTCAGACCAAAAATTATAATCAATTGGAGGGTAAACAATATCTGAGTCCTGATGATAATATTTTTTAACTCTTTTTTGGGTTTCTTTGGAAATGGAAAAATAGTAATCAGGACGATGAGAAAGGATTAAATCTCGATTTTGAAAATATTTTATGTTCTTATGTAAAATATTTTTCACTAGAGGAGAAATAATCCCCAAATTAGGATTTTGACGATACTCTACCCTACCCGACCAAAGATAACGGGTAGGGGTAAGGCAGTAACAAAGGTGTAAAGTATGGGGTTTGGTAATAATTGATTTGGCAGATTCACTAGTAATAGAGATGACTAAGTCATAAATATCAAAATTGAGGGTTTCAAAAGCGAGCGGAGCAAGGGGTGCCAATAATTCATGCCTGTCGCGAAAATAGGAAATATGATTTAAAAAAGTGGGAATAACCTGAATATCTTTGGCCCATAATGAAGATTGGGGTTGGTGAACCAAAGTATAGATTGGAGCTTCTGGAAAAAGTTGGTGGAGTGAGAGTAAAACACGTTCGGCGCCACCAAATTTATTGACCCGATCATAGACAAAAGCAACCTTAGGATTATTTGAAGGCATATTGATATGCTTTGAGAGTATCTTGGGCGGTTTGCTGCCAACTGAATTTGGAAACTTGTTTTTTTCCTTTGGCAATCAGTTGAGTTCTGAGTGAAGGTTCTTTAATGATTTGAAGGAGTTTTTCTTCAAGGTCTTTTTGGTTGTAGGGATCAAAATAGAGGGCGGCATCCTGGTAAATCTCCGGAAGACAAGTGCTGTTGCTAGAGATGACAGGTAGTTCTAATTGCATGGCTTCAAGTCCGGTTAAACCAAAACCCTCAATTAAGGAAGGCTGAACTAGGCTTAAAGCATGATAATAAAGCTGAGGAAAATCAGAATCTGGCACAAAACCTAAGGGTTTAATGAAGTCAGTTTGGGGATATTTTTTTTGAAAAACAGAGCGGCCGGCGATAATAGCTAGAGTCAGTTTAGTTTGATGGTTTTGGTTAAAATTGTTGACAGCATTGATGAGGAGGGGGACATTTTTATGGGGATAGAGATTGCCGGTATAGATTAAATAAGGTTTTTTGAGATGATATTTAGTGAGGATTTGTTTTGATGGTTTGAGAACTGGTTTTAGTTTCTGACTGACGGCTTCATAGGTAACAAAAATTTTTGAGGCCGGAACTTGAAACTGGTTAATAAGATAGTTTTTCCAATAATGGGCGGGGGTAATGACGGCTTTAGCTTTTTTGAGGTTGAGGTTAACAATTATTCGGTAAGCCAGGTGTTTGAAATAGTACTGCCAGGAAGGCAGGGTGGTTGTTTGGGGTCCGGTTGATAGATGTTTAATGAGATCGTGGACAGTGATGACTACTTTCCCGGGGTAAAAAATAGGGGCATTAAAATGAGGAACATGAAGTAAGTCAAGATGAAAGCGGGAAAAAATTAGAGGGTTAATAATTTGTTCGGCTAGTGAATAAATTTTGGTATTTAATTTTTCGATGTGAACATTTGGATATTGAGCCAGTTCTAGTAACTCAGCAGGGACGCCAAAAATAAAAAACTCATCTTCAGGAGAAAGTCTAATTAATTCATGGAGGAGGTTTTGGGTATAACGACCGATACCAGTATGTTTGGGGCCGTAGAGACGAGCGTCGATGCCGATTTTCATAAGAGTTTATGTTTTAAGATTCTGAACCAACCCATGGTTCTGATGGCAAAAAGGACTGGTTCTCGGACATAAAAGGGGTATTTGTCTTGATAAAATTTTTGGTAAAAGATTTTCATCGCTTCGGTAGAAGATCGAGCAACTTTGATTCTGGTTTCTTTGGGGGGTCTGGCAATTCTTTTTGATTCTTTGCGCAAACCAGAACTGGCCCCCTTGTAGTGAAGGGTGGTGACTTTGGGGTAATAGACTATTCTATAACCAGCTTGGTTAATACGATAACTCAAGTCGATATCTTCGCCATAAAAAAAGTAACTTTCGTCCCAACCACCAAGCTTATCAAAGACTTTTTTAGGCATCATTAAATAAGATCCAGCGGTGACGTCGATCGGATGAGTCTTATTGAAATTTTTGTAGCTTTGGTAGTAATTATTGAAAAGCTTATATTTGGGAAAAAGTTTGTACAATCCTGAGAATTTAGTTAGAGCAGTCCAGGGGGTCAAAAAACCTCGATGATTATCAGGATCAAGTTCGCCAGATGGTAATAAAAGTTTGACAGTAATACCGCCAACTTGGGGGTTTTTTTGTAAATATTTGAGGGGTTTGACTAGAGCTTGGGAACTGATCTTAGTGTCAGAATTGAGAAAGAGTAGATACTTGCCGGTAGCAATTTGGACTCCTTGATTGTTGGCGGCGGCAAAGCCTTTGTTATCTTTGTTAGCGATAAGATTAACTTTTGGAAAATCTTTTTTGACCATTTCTACTGAATTATCTTGAGAGTTGTTATCAATAACGATCACCTCAAGACCTTTTGACGGTTGTTGGGCCCGATAGATTGATTTGAGGCAATCAAAAAGAAGATCCTTGGTATTGTAAGAGATGATAACGACGGATAAATCAGTCATGTTTGTTTTTTTGGGCAACTTGTTGATAAATTTGACTTAGTTTGTTGGCAATGACTTCGTAACTAAATTGTTGCTCAACGTACTGTCTGGAGGATTGGGCTAATTGAGCGGCCAATTTGGGATCTTTAATCACTCTAACAATTGCTTGGGCCATTTTGTTAGTTTTGTCTTCAACAAGGGCATGTTGGCCTGAGGTGATGCCTAGTCCGGCCATGCCAACTGAAGAGGAAACGATAGGTAGTTGACTAGCCATGGCGGCGAGGTTCTTGAGCCGGGTGCCGCCGGGGCCTTTGAGAGGCGTACAGAAAACGTCAGCGTCGTGATAAGCATCAACAATACTTTGGGTGTCGTCTTCGGCAATATCCCTAATAACGACTGAGTCGGAGGCGAGAGATTTTAGACTGTCCGGTTGGTGTTGGCCAACAATCCAAACTTTAGCATTGGGAATTTCTCTTTTAACTAGAGGAAGAATTTGATTAATCAAGGTTTGGGCGGCTTCGGTGTTTTGAAGCCAGAAAAAATTACCGACAAAAAGAATGGTTGGTTGCTTGGTTTCCCAAGAGGTTTTTTTCTTGAAAAAATCGAGGTTGACGCCATTAGGCACAATATCAGTATCCAGATTTGGCTCTAAACGGAGCATGTCTTCCCGATCTTTATCAGAGACAGCAATAACTTTGTTGGCTTTGCGCCAGTAATATTGCTCTGAAGCTTTAAGCTTGAGAACATCAATATTCATAAGTGGTCGGAGAAACAGGGGTGAGGTTTCTTTGACATAATGTTGATAAACTTTGAACTCGATAGTTTGGTCAACTAAGACAACGGGGATTTTGGTATTGGGGATATGGGGCATGGCATAAAAGGTCTCAACGTGGATGAGGTCATAATTATTGTTGGCTAATTCGTAAGCGATCCCTTTTTGAGCTTCGGGAGAAAAATTGCGGACGACTAAAAAAGGATCGAGAGAGAAACCGGTTTTGAGAATGTTTTTTAAGGTAAAGGGTTTGCGACTTCTTTGGAAGACTTTGACTTTTTTACAGAATTTTTTTTCTAAAATGGGAATGTATTGTTTCTCTTGGGGATCTTTAATTAGTGAAATTAAAGTAATGTCGTGTTTTCTTTTGAGGTGTTTGAGGAGATTTTGGGTCCTGATCTGCCCGCCAGAGGAATCCGGATAAGGTAGATATGGAGTGAGCATGAGAATTTTCATTTAGTTTTTGTGAGGTCAATGATGATATAGAGGTCAGTTTTTTCTAAAGTAAGATACTTTTTTTCGAGTTCCCGGGCTTCATCATCATAGACGACGCCGACGTAGTGAGTGGCCCCCATACTGATTTTCTGGTTAATGTAGTAGCCGATAGGCCAACCGGTACGGTTGGTGGCAAATAGGAAGGCGGTATCGCCATTATAGGGGGCGATAACCTTGGCATTGGGCGGGGTTAGGCGATCAACGGCTTTGCCGGCATCAATAATGGCCCAGTTATTGACTTGGTAGTAACCCCTGACGGTGTACCAGGAAATGAAAATGGAAAAAGTAAAAAAGCTGGTGATAAGGATAATGAAGGTAAATCGGGAAAAATAAATTGGGGTAAGGTCGTAAAGGAACTGAATTCAGCGACCGAAG
>CAYIUD010000033.1:0-5646 GCA_964366265.1 uncultured Pseudomonadales bacterium
GAGAATCAATGGCCAAAGAATATCGAGAAACAACTGTTAAAATGCTTTTGGAAGCCCATTTGGATCAGCTCAAAAAACTGGTTTTCAAAATAAAAAAAGCCCCCGCACCACGAGGGTGCGAGGGGAACTCTGATGGGGCAGTTGAATTAGATTTTAATTATTGTATTTTAAATATGGAGGACTATTTCATGACCAGCAAAGAAAACCCGGGATATATACCAACATGGAGGGATGTCGAGAAAGCCGAAGAAATGATGTCAGGTGAGGAAAGAAGGGCGACCTCGAAAAGGATTGTTGAAGTAATGAGACAAAAGGCCGAAGAGATGGGTATTAATTTTATTGATGATCTAAAAGTCAAAGTAGTTAAAAAAATCCGAGGGGAAGAACAAATCATTATCCAACGAGGTGATAAAACATTTTATCAATATGGCTCTACAGGTTTTGAACACTTAAAAACATTGATTAAAAATAACCATATCCCTTTAGGAAGGATTATCCTCGCCCCGAATTATCAGCAAGATGAAACCCTCCAAGACCAATACCACCGATGGTATGAGTCGCCCTTAGCTTATATTAATTATGAGACAACCGACAAACACCCTCTCGAAGATAGATTAAAAGAAATCGGCTTAGAAAGTGTTTCCTTTATACCTTACCCTGAGCACCGAGTTTATAATAAAGACAGAGGTTTTGGTGAACAGGAATTACCAGCCATTGAACAAGATGATAAGATGTACATACTTGAAGGAGGAATTCACAAAGTTGATGAAGCATTTGCTGAAAGGACACAAAATGATGTTTCTAAGGGCAGAAATATTATTATTACTCCTACTGGAGGGATAGGTGAATTCCCCCTAAGAGAAAATACCGAATTTGCAAATATTTATGTCTAAGAAGATCAAAATATTTAGGTAAAATAGATAAAAGTATTAAATTTTTATGAATTATTCTTCAAACGAAACACCACCAGAGGTCATTCCAGAAGAAGGGAGCAAGAAAAAAAGCCGCTTCCAATTATAATAATTTATCGGGATAATGAATTATTTCAGCAATATGTACCTAAAATTACTGGTATTTTAGAATCTTCGGGAAGAAAAGTGGAGACCCGTATTTTTCCCAAAGAATCAGATTATGAAGACATCCGTCAATGGGCCTTAGCTATCGAAAATATTAGGTCTCTCAACGGAAGATTAATAGTAACCGATGAAACGAGCCAAAATGGTTTGAAATCAGCTATAAGTACAGCCCAAAATTTTAAGATACTTGATAATTTTGAAGTTAAACAGGGTTATTTAGACCATATTTGCAATCGAGCCTCAGGGGATGCGGTTTTGGGTAGAAATTGGGAAATGAATTTTCCTTATGAGAATCCTGAAGGTGGCAAACAATCTTTTATCGAGGTTCTTAATCGGGTTTTTGAGAGACCGGAAAATGTGCCAGCTCAAGTAACAATTCTTTTTCCGAGATTAGCTGACCATTGGGGCGGGATTAATAATAAAGAAAATGCGGAGGCAGAAGTTGCTGAAGCACTTAAAGCAATGTTGATAGAGGCAGGTTTACCAAATGACAGGATCATTTTTGACAAACAAGCAGATTTTGACACAGTAAGTGAAGTAGACAGACCAAATAACTGGATTTTAACCGATAGACATTTTTTAGGATGGAGACCACCAGAGGGCCAACGAAGAGCTGATTTGGAAAGTTTAAGTGATGCCCGGGTTCTCTTTCTTCCTTGGGTAATTTTGTTAAATCTTTATTGGATTACGGGATGCTTCCGCCAAAAGAAGAAGAATTAAATAGGGCGATGCGAGAAATGTTGGTTGAAGAATTTGAATTAGAAACTAAATAACAACAACCCGCGGGATGTTTGCCCGCGGGCTAACTTGAGTAGTGCCATGTTACGGCACTACCTTACTGGGACGAATCGGCCGTGTCGCCACGCTGCATGCGTGACAGGATCACGCTTCTCATTTTCCGGACTCTGTTCTCGCATTCTTCGAGAGCCTCTGGTGTTCCGATTAAGGCAGCGCGTTGCCGTTCGCAGACAGCAGTCTCGAAGGCGAGAATAAGCAACTCATGGCTAAGCGTTTTTGGGTCTGCCATTTTCATCACCTGTCTAAAGTCAACGCTCGAGCCTCCATCTTTCAATAGAAGCTCGAGGTTGAGCCCCGAACCGAATTGGTTCAGGGCTGCTCACCCCCTTTAATTGGTCGGTTATTCCAACACCCAATAGTGTCAACGATTCCCCGGGTGCAGAGGAATTCGTTGGTGAGATTTGCGGCTCTTCGCCCTAGACAGCTGTTGCACTTTCCTTCAGCAAAGTTCTGACAGTTAGTGCCGCAGACTCCGCCATAGTTTCGGGCTCTGATGACCTTCATCTCAACCGACTCCCAGGCATGAGCTAATGTAATACTCCTGATATTGCCCAGGTTGACTCCGGTAGCGCCGATACAGGGACGAATAGTCCCGTACTGATCAACATACATGTGGTGCATGTAGCGGTCGCAGACGGTCCCAACGTAACTCTGTGAGACCTCCCAGAAGTTCTGGAACTCTTCGCGGTCAATCCGCTGGATTTCTTGGAGCTTCTGGCGAAGTTCCTCATCGCAGACATAGAGTCTCGTGGTTGTGCCGCGTCCTACTTTCAGGACCGAATCGCAGTCGAAGATGATGTTGTGTTTGCGGCAGAACCGGAGGATTTCGACCATCTCGTCGTAGTTAGAAGGGCCTTCTTTCGTGTCTTCGCTGGTCATGATTGAGGTGACCAGGGCCATTCTTGACTTGCGGCCGAACTTCTTCTGACAGTTAGCTTCGTCGTTAAAGCCCAATCGCATAAGCATCTCGATGGACTCGTTACGGCGTCTGCCGTAGCCCCGGCGTATGCCCTTCTTTCCCCCCAGAGCTGGGTTTGATACGAAACGGTCTTGGGTTGCAGGGTCAAGGGAATTGCCCTTGATCATCAGTTCGACAGGAAGTTCATAGATCTCGCGGGCCAGCTTCTCGGAAATCAGATGGCCGGTAGTAAACAGCGTGACATACATCCCAAGTTCGGCGCACTTCTGGAGGATCTTCATCGTCAGTTCGCGGTTACGCGGGTCAAACGGCTCCCCCGCACCCGGGATCCCGACAGAATCAACCCCCATCTCCTTGGCTTGCTCAAGGAGGCTTTCGTAGTGTTCCCAAGAAAGAAGATTCTCAGGAGTCTTGGGGCAGCCGCCTTCAGCGTAGCAGTAACTGCAGGCCAGATTGCAGTAGCCAGGAAGCTCCAGCCAGAGAGACTGCATCTTGCCAGTCATCTGGCGCTCGAGACCATGCTGAACGGCCTTACTGGAAATATCAGTCATCTTCATCTTTCCTTTTACCAGATGTTCTGGCGTTTGATATGGTTTACTACTCCTGATGGCTTCTTTTGAAGTCATTAGGAGGGAAAACCTGTTTGTTAAAGTACAGCATTTTATTACTTTTTATTGTCTGAACACCACATTATAACATAAAATGATAAAAATGTCAAGTATAATTCGTCATACTACTAATAAGGAATATATCTTGACAAGTTAACATAAATATGATATAATGTCAATAGTGACGACATTAAATAGTCAACATAAGGAGGAGTATGGATATCAAAAATACCCTTTTAGAAATAGGCCTTAAAGATAGCCAAATAAAAGTTTATCTATCGCTTTTACAAATGGGGCAGGCAAATATTTATGAACTTTCCGCCAAAACTAAAGTTAAAAGAACAACAGTTTATAGCATTCTCGATGTGTTAGTGGCTAAAGGTTTAGCAACTTATTTTGAAAAAGAAGGTCATCGGACATACTTTGCGGAAAATCCTAAAAAAGTTTTATTATATTTTGAAAATCAGCAGCAGCTTGTTAAAACAAATCTAAAAAAGTTTATGGAAATTATGCCTGAACTTTCTTCAATTTATAATCTTAAAGCAACAAAACCGAAGATAAGATTTTACGAAGGAGTAGAAGGTTTAAAGCAAGTTTTTGAAGAGACTTTAACTATTAAGCCACGCGATGAAATATTAGCAATTTCTACGGCAACTTTAATTCACGAGGTTTTAGGCGATGAATGGGTAAAAAATTACTTAGCCAGGCGGGTAGCTGGTAGGATTCAACAAAGAGCTATTGTTGAAGATTCGCCGTGGGGTCGAGAACATCAAAAAAATGATAAAAAGGAAAATCGCCTCACAAGATTAGCGCCCAAAGACAAATTTCCCTTTTTCAATGAGGTTAATATTTTCGCCAATAAAGTGATGATTGCCTCATATAAAGATCAAATTGGAGTGATAATTGAATCTGCTGATGTTGCCAATACCCAAAGAGCACTTTTCGAACTCGCCTGGCTGGGAGCGGAGAAGTTTTCGCGCCCCACCAGACTTAAATAAATGATATACATCTCACCTCACCTACGAAGTGAGGGCAAGTTGGTAAGATAAGTTTTTTTTAAAATAAACGAAAACCAGTCCCGCCAGGGCGGGACTGGTTGAATGGTTCGTTCTGTTGGGACTACTGGTCTCACACAGCCGGACGGCGATCATCTTGCAAATTGGGGAGATCCATCAGTTTCCGCAAGGATTAACCCCAGTGCCTTCTTGAATACAGAGGCGTAATCCTCACGCTTCCCGTAGATACCGAAGGGGTCGTAACGCTGATCCTTTCTGCTTCCATCAGGGGTCCGAGTATAGACTTCCCAGTGGAGATGAGGTCCGTGCGGATCCCACGTCTTGTCGACTACGGGATTGACGGTCGGCGGGTTGCCTGCCTTTTCACTTTGTCCGAGCAGTAATCCCGAGTAGCCAACGAAGCCAATCAGGTCGCCTTTCTTGACTGATTGAGCTTTCTTCTTGAACGCTTCAACCGAAATGTAGAGAGCCGATCGGGGTTGCCAACCGCCGTTTTCCAGAACTGGCGGGAGATAGGGGATGAGTTTGTCGTTCAAGCCGGACAAGTGAGCATAGCTGGTGTAAACCCTGGCCGGCTCGTGCCAGATCTGGATGAACAGTCCTAAGCCGAAGCCGATGGTCCGTCCTTGACTATCAGTCATCTCAAAGGTGTGATACGATGCCAGAGCCAGTCCATCTGCCGGGGCGTAGATCGGCGTGCCCCACGGTTCCGGAAAGTCAACCGCGAAGTGTCTGGGAATGTTGGGATGAATGTTCCGTTCGTCATCGGAATAATCCCATCCCTGGGAGATTTCCAGCCGCGGAGCGTTCTTCGCAAGCGGGATGGCAAGAAACGGTCGTCTCAGTGAAACTTCATCAGTTGTTCCTAGAGGAATTCCCGCAATCCATGACGCCACAGCTTGGCTGTGGCCGAACACCAGCACTCCCATCAGGAAGGCGACTACGACGAGGACATTAACAACCTTTCCCGGATTATCCATCTATCGGCTCTCCTTTTACTTGCCAGTTCTTCTGGCAACTAATGCAGAATTTTGGAAACTTGTTATTACGAACAAGCTAAATAAATTATACTATCAATTTCTCCATCTGTCAAGGCCTTTGAATTCATATATAACACACTACACAATGATAACGTTTGCATCGTCGGCCTTATCGGGCAAAGAAAGACCTCGCGTGATATACTAAAAATATGAGCAAACTTTCGACTAAAGAAAGAACTATTTTTAAAT
>CAYIUD010000034.1:0-5533 GCA_964366265.1 uncultured Pseudomonadales bacterium
GGGAAAAGGGCAATAAGCCAAGCGCGCGAGAGAAAGACTAACTGAAGCAGGTTGGGGACGACGGTGGTGGGGATGGCCGGAGCTGACAAACCAAGACCGAAGAAGATACCAAAGGTCAGAGAGTTTTCGAAGGAAAAGAGAATGGTTAGCCAGGCAACGATGGTTAGAAAGAAGCTGAACCAGTCCTTGGTAGTGATGACGTAGTAAATGAGCCAAGGAGTAAGCCAGACGAACCATTGGGGGTGGAAATGAGTGAAGGCAAGACTACTAAGTAAAGCTGTACCTAAAGCCATTAAAGGTGAGATCTTTTGTTTGATTAGAAAGGCAGTGACAAGGGCGTAAGTAATAAAGAAAAGAGGGATTAAAGTGCCTGGAGCAATGGCGATACCAGCAAAGAGAGTTTTGTTGATGTGTTCGGCAAAAAGAGTGTATTGACGATAAGCGATGGAGGGAAGGAAAGGAGCAATGACCAGAGCGTAAGTAAGAAGACCTACAAAAAAAGTTTGGAGAGAAATAACTAAATTCTTGGTTTTTTGCCAGGAGTAGATGGCGACGATAGGCAAAAGGATTAGGCCAATAGGCTTAACAAGGGCAGAGAGAGTGAAGAGGAACGCTGAGAGAAGGAAACGATTTTGTTTGAAGGCAACTAAACCAACAACAAGAAAAAAAGTAAGAAGAGCATCAACCTGGGCAATCATGGAACTGACATAAATGGCTAAAGGATTGAGGGCCCAAAGAACTTGGGAAAGATTTTTGTCATTTTGCTTTTTGAAAAGCATTGGCAGGAACCAAATGATGGCAAGGTCGGCAAGGATAAGGGGAAATTTAAAAATTAAAAGAGGTAGATAAATGATTTTGTTTTCTAAAAGGTATGGCCCGGTATGAAGCAGACCTTCCCAGATATTGTTGATGAAGCCACCAAAAGGGAGATAGAAAAGGCCAGGGAGGAAATAAGCTAAGGGTTGATAAATAAAAATCATTTTGTGGTCAGGTAGTTTGAGTTCGCCTTGTTTTCCAACAGTGAAAACGGATTCGTAAAAATCGATAAATTGATGATTAACGGCTAGGGACTTGCCGGCCAGAACCAAAGCGGCCAGGTCACCATGATAAGTAGTAACGGCAAGAATCAGACGTAGAGCAATGCCGAAGATAATGGAGTAGGTAAGAAATTTTTTGGTCATCAAGATTATTTTAGCTTAACTAAAGTAAATAAAGGTTGATTTAAGGGATCCTTGATTTGGTAGAGCCCAATTAGGTCTTTGGGTGGATCAGAAAACCAATCCCAATCGCCAGGGATTTCCTTGCCCTGAACAGCGAGATAGAGATCATTGGGTTCCAGAACTTTGGCAAGATCTGTTTCAGTTTTGATTTGACCGAAATAATATTTGTCATCAAGGGCGAAACCGGTGAACCAGGGGAGAAGATCTTCGTTAGGAGCGTCAGAAGCAAAATTTTTTTGGAATTCTTTTGGAGGGTATTTTGTATAGAAGACAAAAGGGAGAATGCTCGGTTGATAGGTACTATTGAGATAAACCTTGTTGGCATTGGCTAATTCAGGTTTAAGTTGAGTCATGGCCTCTTGATAGCCCCCATGCCAAAGAGCAAAGCTTTGTGACGGATAATGAGTGAGGTATTGATGCCAATAAAGAGTGAAATTAAGAAGAGCCGTCAGCAAGAAAATGGAGAGAGCAAATTGTTGCAAATTGGCTTTGAGTCGATTTAGTTGGGTTAAACCGAGAGAGATGAGGATAATTAAAGGAGGTAGCAAGAGAAATAATCTGGTGGCGTGTTGTCCGCCAGATTGAGTTAAGGCTGAAGGTAAGGGGGCAAAAAGTAGCCAGGCGAGGATTAATTGATTTTCTTTGCGTTTAAGATTTGTGATAACTGAGGCCAAACCTAAGAATAAGAAGGGGGCAGTAACCCAAAGTAATTCACCAAAACGAGAGATAGAATGACGGAAGAAAGGATCGCCGTTAAAGAATAGAAATTGGGGAGAAAGAGCTTGCAAATATTGGTTGCCGATGACGGATAAGTAAGCAAGGGGTTTGTTGTGGAAAATTGCTTCCTGAGTTTGATTAACCCAAGGTTCAGTGCGGTCAAGAATGATGCTTTCGATAATTTTGGGATCAGTAAAAATACTAATATGCATAAAACGGCCAGCGGCGTTGCCAAAAGTGAGCTGATAGAGAATGGGAATAAAAGTGATAAGCGCTAAGAGATAAGAGATAAGATTACTTCGTTTCACTCGCAACGACGGTTTGTAAATTAGATACAAGGCAATTAGGAAAAGAGGAGTAAAAAGGTTGGCGGTGGAATAGGTGTAGAAAGTGAGAACAAAGGGAATGAGGAAATAATTTTTTTGTTTGAAAAACCAATAAGTACCAAGCAAGAGTAGGGTTAGAAGTAAAGTTACTTCGAAAGCGGCCCTTGAGTAATGAAGGTGCCAGGGAGTAATAGCAAGGATTAGGGCGGCGATTTCGCCAACAGAGAGGGTTAATCTTTTGAATATTTTTAAAGTTAAAGGAAAAAGATGGCTGGTGAGGAGATAGAGAAGGTAGATATTGGCGACACCCAGAAGAACAATAGGTAGGCGAACGGACCAAAGGGATGGTCCAAGGAGACCAACAAAGGGAGCGGTGACGTACATCAACAGTGGCGCGCGCCACTCAGCAAGACTATGGAGATAGCTGGGAAGAAATTGGCCATAATAATCTCGACCCGTAGTGATCAAACTCCAGGCGTGGTAACCGACGTCGATTTCGTCGCCAAAGAGAGATAGGGCGTCGAGACGATAAAGACGAAGGATGAGAGATAAGAGGAGAATTAGATAGATCATTTAAATAAAGGGTGTAGGATAATCGTTAAGTATGGTATTGCAAATTGCGGCTTGGTTATATGGTACCTCTTTGGCGAAGTTAGTGGGAGAGGTGATTGTTAAAAGATTGGGATTGGACTTGTTCCCACGAATAAGTGAGGTACTGATGCCCATTCAGTTGGGGGTTGAGAAAACGTTGGATTTAACAATTTTTTCGCTGTCGATTTTATTTGCAGTAGTGATTTTTGCAATTAATTATTGGCTAAGGAAACGAGCTTCAGTTAAGTTTTTTTACTTTGATTGGCTTTTTTTGGGATTTTCGTTTCTATTTTTCTGGCAGGCCTGGTTTGTGCACACGGCGGCAGGAATAACAATCGCGGTGGCTGGAATGAGTGAATTAATTTATTTGGGAGTAAGTTTGGGAAATATTAAGGGTTTATATAAAAATATTACTTTGGTTGATTTTCCTTGGCAGAAAGCGGTATTGGCAGGATACTGGCTAATGACAGTAATGAGTTTGGCGACAACATCGTTGTTGTTGCGTTTGAGCATGGTGATTTTGGTTTTGGGAGTTTATTTGGGACTCTTTAGTCATTTAAAGTTTAGACGCTTTGTGAGTTCGCCAGTGCAGTTGTTGTTTTTGCTGACTCTATTTTTACCAATAAAGGTTGATTTGCTTTGGTTTGGATTGACGGTCTTGGTTTCAAGCTTGGTCTGGGGATGGTTAGTTAAAAAGGAGTATAAATTTTCGTTTATTGATGATGCGGTGATAATTACATTGGTGACATTTAATCTGAGATTTTATATTGGGAATTATGATTTTATTGAAGAGGTGTTTTGGTTAGGATGGGTACAACGGTTGGCTTTTGGGGAAGTGATGTATCGAGATTTTTGGGCTTATCACACATCACTGATAACAAAATTTATTTATTTGGTAATGCAGATTTTTGGACAAAGCGTTTATGGTTTGCGTCTGGCTTTGCAGATTTTGAGAGTTTTGGGATTGATTTTTTTCTTTTATCTCGTCAAAGAAGTTTTGGAAAACAAAATATCTAAAATATTTTTATTTGTGATTGCTTTAGGAATTACGACAATTTTGGTTAGGAACAATGTTGAAATTAGATTAGGAATTGGGTTGTTGGCAATCTTGTTTTGGTATAGGTATTTACAAACAAAGAATAGTTATTGGCTATTGGGGTCCGGTGTCGTTACGGCATTGTCGGGTTTGGTGAGTTTAGAGGTGGGAGTGGCGACAGCTTTGGCTTTGCTGTCAGCATTGTCGATATTCGGTGGGAAGAAGAGATTGAAGAGAGTTGGCAATTTTTTTGTTGGGGGATTGATTATCGCTGTACCAGTTGTTTTAAAAATGATGTTAGAAGGGTCGCTTCTGCCAGCCATAGAACAACTAAATTACTACTCCTCGGTTTTTGCGGCGGGATATTTTAATGCCTCAATTCCTAGCACGGCAGTTTCTGCTTATTATCAATGGAGCTTGTTTGATGAACATTTGAGTTCGCAATTGTTTGGTTGGGAATTAGCAAAATTGGGGTTGTTGTTGGGGATCTTTTTAGTGGTGATGAGGGTGATGGAGAAGAAAATGTTTGATGAAAGAGATAAATTGGTGGCAGTATTGACGTTGTTTAACTTGATTATTTTTAGGAGTGCTTTAGGTCGGTCTGATTGGTATCACTTGCTGTTTGGGCTGCTGGTCAGTTTGATTATTTTGGCAGTAGTGCTTGAAAAAACAATTGGAAATAATAAAACAGCAATTGTTTTAGGAGTACTCCTAATTGTTTTTGGTCGAACCAACGGTCTGAGAGTTCATTTGGATAATTTATTCCTCAATTGGCAAACACACGGCCAGGTTCATGGGAGCGTTCAGGAATATGATTTTGAACGGATGGGAGTGAAAGTTGATGTGGGGGTCGAGGTTTATAAGTTAAACGACATCGTTGCTTATTTGGATGAAAAATTTGAAAATGGCGAGAAAGTATTTATGTTTCCCTGGATGCCGGATTTGTATTTTTTTGCAGAATTAAGAAACCCAACTAAGAATGATACGCCGTATGGATTTTTTGGAGAAAAATATCAAAAGGAAACAATTGCTGATTTAGAGAATAATCCGGAAGCGATGATTGTTTTTAATCCGTTGCGGAGTATTTCTGGTTTTGATGCGGCAAGATTGAAATTACTAAACAAATACATTATGGAAAATTATGAACAAGTGGATGAGGTGGAGATGTATAAAATTCTTAGGAGAATTTGAGGTGTTTTTCTTGTTTTAATTTGTGTGATAATTTTTGCCATTTTTGACCAGCCCACAAGACAGAGTTAAGGAGGAAAGAATAGAGTGGACCGTGATAGATTTGAGCGGATTTGAGTAACGGACTTTGAAAATGGGATTTGAAACTACCAGAGGCTCCGTGGGCGTGTTTAATTTTGGCTTGGGGATAATAGTAAACTGGGAGTTTGGCTTTTTTGAGGCGTTGGCAGAATTCAATATCTTCGTAGTAAAGAAAGAAGCGCTCATCTAATAAACCAACTCTTTCAATGGTGGAACGGGGAAAAAGAAAAGCGGCCATGACGGCAGTGTCAACTTTGGTAATTTTGTTTGGAGGAAGATATTTGCCGAAACGTTTTTTTTGATTGAGAAAATAAAAATGAAGGGCGTTGAGGATAGTAGGAAAATAAAAAACGGAGGCTTGAGGTTTGCCGTTG
>CAYIUD010000035.1:0-5522 GCA_964366265.1 uncultured Pseudomonadales bacterium
AAGTTGTCGTGGTTTTTGTAGGCAGGAAGGTCAACCATTTGGACTTTGACTGGGGCTTGAGTTGGAGTTGTAGTTGGTTCAATGGCCAGGGCGGTGTTGGTGAAAGCGATAAAAGCGATGGCGATCACAGGAAAGACCTTAAGGAATTTCTTGGGAAGTTTGAGCAGAAGACCTAAAGCGAGGAGAAGAAGACCGAGAAGAGCGAAGAAGGAAGGAGTGCCAGTAGCGGCGCCGAGAACTTGGCCTTGAGGAGCTTTAATATCGGTTGAAAAATCGTTAGCAGAACCGATGGTAAAGGGGTCTTCGACAATATCGGAGTAGATCTTGGTTTCTTGATCTCGGCTGGTGCCGTAAGCAAAGGCGAGGTTGTAGTGAGTACCGACAATATTGGTGTTCAAGATCTTGATTTGGTAGTTGAGGACGTAGGTTTCACCGGGATTGATGATGTTGGCAATATCCCAAGTGAAGGGGTTGGTGCCGGCGGCGATAACATTGGTAGTGGAGTTATCGGGCGCAGTGACGACACCGGAATCAGTGAGATATTCGAAGTATTCGGTGATGGGCTGGGAATCTTCGACTTTAACGTTGTAAAGTGGAGATTTACCGGTATTGGTGACTTCGATAGTATAGGTGACAATCTCCCCTACTCCGAGAGTTTCGCCTTTGCGATCATTGTCTTTGGTGATGGCAAGACCTGGAATACCCTCGTTGGTAAAAGTGCAGGTGAGGTTTTCGCCTTGGTCTAGCGTGATATCGGCAGGATTCAGATCATTACCACCTGTGCAACTTGAGGTATCCAAATTCCAACCAGCTGGAACGGATTCGATTAAGGAATAAGTGCCGTCTTGTAGATTAGTAAAAGTTTTTGATTCCCCATTGGTAAGCTTGGCAGAACCAGTTGCTGTGCCACTTAAGGTGAATTCAAAACTCTCTGTTGAAGTAGTAGTTGTTATCTTCTTGACGGTAATTGATCCTAGAGCATCGATATCTACAAAGGCGTTGTCAGGGAGAGTTGTTAGGGTTTGTCCACTGCCACAGGCTTCATAGCAGGCGGTGCTGTATGCTTCATTGCCGGTATAGGTTTGGATGGGGGAATCGGGTGTTAACTGCAGAGCTTTGAAGTTAACTGTAACTGTATAAGATTCACCAGGAGCAAGATTAACAGGTAGATTCCAGGTTAAGTTGCTGATTAATTCGGCGAAGTTGCCATCTTGGTCATAATCAAAGTCATCGGTTGTAGGGGTTGAAGGGCCAGTGGTTGGATTGATGGGGGTGCTATCAATGAATTCTAAGAAACTTGCGTCAAAAGTATCATAAATAACTGGATTTTTGAGAGTGACATTGCCATCGTTTTTAATAGTTAAAGTGAATGAAGCTGTTTCACCGACTAGGATTTCAGAAGCAGTGGTTGAGGAAAGAAGTTTTTCGATTGATATTTTAGGTTTGACTTCAAAATTTCCGAAGTCGATGCCAGTGACGTCATTTCCGCTAGTGACGATAATGTCGGCTGGATTAGGAGTGATTTGTGTCCAGCCAGATTGCTGAACCTCTCGGACACGATAAGTACCAGGACCAAGATTAGTGAAAGTGTAGTTGCCATTAACGTCAGTTAACTCCGTATCTTCATTAAGGTCAAGCTGGCCATTATTATTTGTATCGAGATAAATTATCCAGTTGGCAATGCCGGAATCAGTAGCATCTTTATCACCCATGCGATCAAAGTCATGGAATTTTTGTCCTGAGATAGAAATATTCTCGAAGTTAACGAAAGAATATATATAGTTACTACCAGATGAAGCTTGACCAAAGTTGTGAGTTGAGGGTGTTAAGGTTGTCCAAGTAGCTGGGGTTGCCTCACTTACTCCATATTCATGACCGTAGCCAAGATTAGTCCAGGTATAGCAACCATTATCATTAGTTGTTTTAGTGTCGATTACACTTCTATCTTCTAATAGGTAAACTTCCCAGCCAGAGACAGGGGTTTGATCGTTGGTTTGAATATTCCCGTCTGCGTCTTCCATTTTGCAAGCGGTCACTGTTACTTTCTTAAAGTTAATGAAGTCTTGATCAGTTTTGGTTTCACCAGCTCCTAGGGTTAGGGTAAGGATGGAGAGAAGATTAGTCCAACCGGTTTTGATTTCTTCGGTAAGTTTGTAGAAGCCGCTGTTAAGATCAGTGAAGCCATAGTTTCCGTTTGAAGTTGAGGTGTCTTTTATAAAGGAGCAAGATGAGAATGCACCGTCGGTACAACTATATAAACTAATTAGCCAAGTTTCGGTTGTAAGAACTGGTTGGTCATTGGTTGTGTTTAGCGAACCATCTTGATCGACTAATTTGGAACCGAAGATTGAGGCAGCATTTTGGTAGTTGGTAAAGCGGATTGTTTGAGAGTCGTTACTACCTAAAGTGATGGTAGTACCGTCAGCAAGAGAGAGATTGTTGTCTGGAGAAATAGAATGAAGTGTGTAGTTGTTTAGGGGTGACTCGGTGAAGGTGTAAGTATTTGGGAAAAGCTGGTAGACGGTAGTAGTTTGTTCAGAGAAATATTTTGATTGACCGTCTAGGAGATTAACAGTGAATTGTGTATTGTCAGCAATATCAGTTCCATCGAATTTACGAACGTCTTTTTCAATGGTAATGGTGACTGGTTTTTGTTTGTTAGTGCAGGTGACTAAGATTTTTTGATTACTGGTGAGCGTGACTTGGGCTCCATCAACTGCGGTCTGGTTAGTATCTGGGGAACAGGAGACATATGTATAGTCATCATCTAGAAGTTCGGTAATGTCGTAACTACTCGGATTAACTGAATATGTGGCTTTAGTGGTTTCGGAAAAAGATTGACTGTTGGCCCCATTCAATTGAGTAGTGAAGGCGTGATTATCAACAACTGCTTCCGCGTCTGGATTGAGGACATCTTTAATGACTTCAATGGTGGCTTTCTTTTGTTTGTTGGTGACATAAACATGAAGAGTTTCTCCCGGTGAAAGAATTATTTGTGATCCATCTGTTTGAGAATCCTCGTCTGGGGAAATGCTAACGAAGTCGTAATCTGTATCGGTATTTTCGGTGACGGTATAGGTTGAAGGAGAGAGAGAATATGTGGCAGTTGCAGATTCTTTTATAGTTTTGGCAATTCCATTAATGTTGACTGTAAAAGCATGATCGTCAGTTGCGATTCCACCATTGGGATTAAGAACATCTTTATGAACAATAACCGTTGCATTGTTTTGTCTATTGGTGACATATACATGGGTGGTTTCATTTGGGACCACTGCCGCTTGTGCCCCAGCTTGGTTAACGTCTATGTCTGGGGTTATTGATTGAAGGCTATAACCTGGGGGAATTATGGACTCTGTGATGATGTGGGTACCTGGGGAGACATTTTCGTAAGTTACTGTGCCGTCGTCAGTGATTGTTCTTGGGTCTGCGTCATCCAGTTTAACTGTGAAATTTTGTGAATCATCGATGATATCTCCTCCATTTGGACCTTGAACATCTTTGTGAACCACGACTGATCCGTTTGCAAGTGTGTTAGTAAAGGTACAAGCAACTGAATCTGGTGTATTGCCTGTCTTTCCGATTTCAATTCCTGATGCCGTAGTCCCAATACCTGAAAGATATTGATTGCCGTTTTTTGTACAAGACCACGTAGTGGAATAATTATTCAGGTTCATATCAACATTTCCGGCTGATTCAGTTATTGAATAAGTACCCCCCGTAACTTGAATAACAGTGCTGCCATCACCAATAATTGAAGTATTACCCGAACTACTGCCCGAGACTGCGAAGTCCCATTCGGTGGTTTGGTCGTCTGGTACTACATCCTTAATTATGGTTAGGAATACGGTATCGTCTTGAACCACTACGCAGTCAGATGGGTCTGAGTTTGGTTGTTGTGAGGGATAAGAACATACGTCGATAAGTTCTGCGTTAGTGATATTAGCCCCAAAGTTATCAAGTGGGATCGTGCAATAGCCAACGGTATCGTCAGGATAGTCGTCACCTTTGTCTTTTACTGCGGGTCCTGGAAATGGGTCGTTAGATTGGACTGAAGCTGTGCAATTTGCGGTGTTAGGGGTAATTTCGGCGATAGGGGAGGTACAGCGATCTGGACGAGTATCACCACAAGAATAGAGTATGTGACTTTGATACGTTGCCGGATCATCCTTGATGATTACACAAAGTGAATAGTTTGCATTTCCATCACTATCGGTATCGAAAAGGTTGCAAGCATCACCTGTGTTCTGACCAGACCATCCAGTCTCATCCCAATTCCATGTAGTGTAAAGGGCTGTTGGCTCATCTGTATCGTCAACTCCCATCATATTGAGATCTTTTTGACCTGGCTCGTCATTAGGTCCGGCAGTATCCGTTACATAGTCGTAGCTCACGACATGTGAGTCTGTGAATGATTTAATGGTGATACGCTCTAGTCCAAGGAAAATTTCAACAAGATAATTTGGCCTGTAGGTGCCATCAAGTTGATAAGAATAGTAGAGATTACCCGATCCATCAGTGGTGACCTGAGCTTCGTGTCTGACTGCGGGTTCGTCCTGAGAAGAAACGATGACGGTGTAAGTGGTATTTGGCTGATAGTCAGAACCAGTGATAATGACGGTGTCGGTTGGGGCATAATCGGCTTTATCAGTAGTTAAGGTTGGGTTGAGAGTGGCGCTGGATTGGCTGGTGGGGGAATCCAGATTGATGTTTTCGGTTGGAGTTGGCTCGGTAATGGTTTGAGTAGTATTTAGTTCTGGGGTGCTGGTAAGTTCCGGGGTGTTTGCAACTTCGATAGTTGGAGTGGGAGTGACTTCTGTTAGTGTTGGAGTGATGTCAGTGGGGGTTGGTTCAACGACTGTAGCTTCTAAGGTTGGCGTGGGCTCAGGGGTGGTTTCAACAACGGGCGCAAGCTCTGGAGTAATTTCTTGAGCATAAGCTGGGGTGATGGCAAAAAGAGGTGAAAAAGAGTTAAAAATAAGCGCGAAGGACAAAAGAAGGTTTGTGGCCTTATGGAGTTTGGTTTGGGTACTTCGTCTAAGCATAAAAATATAACTATGAGTTCTCAGCCGTATTTTATAGATTTATGGGTCTATGTCAAGCGGGAAAAATTTGTGGTTGGGATGGAATTTTGGTTCTGAATTAGAAACAGTGGATCTGGCAGTTTAATCTATATGATCTCCAGTAACTTCTTTCCAAGCATTTCCTGGACCGATATCAACCCAGTTTGTATTTTTTAGAGCAATCCCAATATCTCTTTTTTTCTTTTCTGAAAGAGTAACTTCTAGAGAATAGTTTTCCGTCATGAATAGAGTAAATAAAGATTTTTCTTTGTCAAATTCAATTTCGACAATTTTTTTATCAACTAAATTGGGAATATTTCTTCTCATCAAAGAAACAGACTTTTCGGAATCAACGATAACTTTTTTATTTACTTTAATGGTCCAGGTATAGTTTTCGACGATGATAGAATTTTCGCCATTCAAATTAAGTCTTCCTAGGGATAAGTGTTCTGCCTTTTCACC
>CAYIUD010000036.1:0-5514 GCA_964366265.1 uncultured Pseudomonadales bacterium
GTAGGCCGAGCATTTTTTAGATATTGGCCTTTTAACGTGATGGGGATCGTGGGAACTGATGGTTTCTCAGTTTTCGAAAAGTTTGAGATTTAGTTTGATTCTGCCTTGAAGTTTGTTCCAGCAATTGACTGGAAGATTCGGTTGATCTGGTCTTGAGTGCTAGCAGGGTCGCCCTTCAGGGCAATGTGGACTGCAGTTTCGATACGTGAGCGGCGAATTTTGACTGAAGCATTAGCTCCAAGTGAGGTTTGGAGACTGATAGCCATTTTATCGATTTCTTCGTCTTCGAGTTTTGGTTTTAATTGAGATTTTCTGGCTCTTTCTGTTGATAATTTGTTTTTCATTCTTCTGGCCAAGGCTTCGGCACGACGGACAGAACCATTTTCCCTAAGAATAATTTTGTAAGCTTCGATCATTGTCTGGGTGTCGGGAATGGCGGATAGGGCGCGGGCGTGTCCTTCGGAGATCACCCCGGAAATGAGGCCATCCTTGAGGGCGTCAGGTAGTTGTAAAAGGCGAAGAGAGTTGCTGACATAGGCCGGACTCTTGCCGATTCTGCTGGCGACCTCCTGATTGCTTAGGTTAAATTCATTCATGAGGCGATCGAAGGACTTGGCGCGGTCAACTGGATTTAGATCGGTGCGCTGAACATTTTCGATGATAGCCATCTCCAGCATTCCTTGAGGAGTAGTTTCTTTAATTTTGACAGGAACGTGAGTGAGACCGGCGATTCGAGAGGCGCGCCAACGACGTTCGCCGGCAATGATTTGGTAACCAGCGGGAGTAAGAGCAACGATGAGAGGTTGGATGACACCGTGAATTTTGATGGAGTCGACCAAATCAGCCAGAGAGTCAGGAGTGATGACGCCGCGAGGTTGTAGCGGGTTGGGTTGAAGATGATCGATTGGAAGAGTGGTGGTAGCCTGGTCGGCCATAATTCAGTTTTAAGAGCTCAGAGCTCAGGATACAGATTAATTTGTTAGATCTATCCGAGATGATTTAAGAGGAACAGTTAGGCAGAAGTGACGGTAACGTACTTTTTGCCATGCTTGATTTTGAAATTTACGACACCTTCGTGGGTGGCGAAAATGGTGAAATCACGACCTAGATCAGTTCCCTCACCGGCGTGAAATTTGGTTCCTCGCTGACGGGCAATGATTTGGCCGGTTTTGACTTTTTGGCTACCAAAAAGCTTGACTCCAAGTCTTTTGCCAGGTCTTTGTGAATGTTGGCGGGCTTTGCCGCCGGATTTTACTTTGGACATATATCAGTTTTAAGAGCTCAGTAATAAGAGCTCAATGCTTTAATTTCGTTCTAAAATGACGATCTGACGTTCGATCTTGGCACCAGGACGTGTGAAAATCAGATCGTTACGGAGGATATTGTAACCCAGGTTTTCACGAGCGTCAATAAAGTTACTGGTGAAAAAACTTCTGTCCCTGCCATGGAAAATGGGGAAAGCAATAACTAGTCTAGAGCCAGGTTTGAGGAAACGTGACCAATCTTTGAGGGCGCCAAGATACAGCTTTTGTAATCCTCGAGAGAGGTTGGCGAGTTTTTTGTCATCCGGAGAGGGTGGTCCTAGAGTTGGCTCAGTGGCAATAACGTCGATGTTGTTTTTTTCAAGTTTGTGAGAAAGATTAGTGGCATCGGCTTCGATGAGGGTCGGTGTAGAAATCTTTTCGTCGGCAAAATTGGCCTGTAACCAGCCAAGGTTAGCTTTGGTTCCATTGATTTTTTCTTTGGAGAGATCTGAGCCAATGATTTTGGCTCCCAAAACAGCGGCTTCCATCAGGATGGTTCCAGTGCCACAGAAAGGGTCGAGCAGGGTAGTTTCTTGAAGGTTTTTGGTGCCAATGGCCAGATTGACCATGATTCTGGCCAGTTTGGGAGGAAGCATGCCGGATTTGGGGGTAACAAAAGGTTTTTTTCGGTCTCTAATGATCCAATCCTTGAAGGAGTGAACCCAAATGGTCAAGTAAATTTCTTGAGTTTCAGGATCGATAATCAGTTCAGTTACTTTTTGTTTGGTGATGATTAAAGGAGACAGGCCAGTTGAGGAAGTAGCGATGAAGCGGGATTTGAAATTTTTTTCGGTTAAGGTTTTTTTAATGCTGGCGGCAAAACCAAAAGATTCAGCTTTAACCTGATTGAGAAGGTGAAAAGAAAAATTTTTGGAATTTTGAGAAATAATTAGATCAACTAGGTCGGCCGCTAGTTTTGATTGATCAGACTTTTTGACTAGTTCGGCGATCTTGATGGTTCCGCCAAGGCGGTTGCCTAACTGTTTGAGGTTATCCTCGCTGTCGATTCTTACTAAATTTGGAGAGATTTCTATCGGCTTAAGCTCAGGAATAATAGCAGTGATCTCAGCAAGAGATAAGGCTTGGTTCTGCCCTAGAAAAAAAAGATAGGATTTCACTTGGTGGTTATCTTGGTGACCAAGAGTTTGGTTTGAGGCTGGCGGTGACCGATTTTACGACGGAAACGGGATTTGTTGCGAAATCTGGAAACGTGAATTTTTTCGCCTTTGCCTTGTTCCTTGACCTCAAGAATAACAGAGGCGCCTTCGACAAGGGGAGCGCCAATGTGAGTTTGGTCTCCGGCAGTGACAAGAAGAACTTGATCGATCGTTAGAGTCTTGCCGACTGGAGTTTCGAGGTGTTTATCGATTGACACAATATCCCCTTCTTTGACAAAGAATTGGTGGCCAGCAAAATCAATAATAGCCTGGGTGTTCATGGGGGTATTTTACCACAGGGATGGTTTGACGGCAAAAACTAATCCAATTGAGAGACCAAGAGAAAGGAGTGAACTGCCTCCGTAAGAGAAAAAAGGGAGAGTGATGCCGGTAGTAGGCACAATCCCAAGATTCATTCCCAGATTGATGATTGTTTGGGAGATGATGTACCAAAAAACACCATTGACGATTAATGAGGGGAATAATTTTTGATTTTTGATTTGGTCGATTAGCCAGAAAAAGACAACAGAAAAAGACGAGATGAGGATAAATGAACCAAGAAAACCAAATTCCTCGGCAAATGAAGCAAAAGCAAAATCAGTGTGTCTTTCCGGGAGGAATTTTAGATGTGACTGGGTGCCTTGACGGACACCTTTACCAATGAAGTGGCCCGAACCGATGGCAATTTGGGATTGGATAACATTGTAGCCACTACCTTTGGGATCAGCGTAGGGATTAATAAAGGTGCTGAGGCGTTCTTTTTGATATGGCTGGAGAAATCTGATCCCGATTGGGAGTAAAATGATCCCGATAAATAAAAAGGTGAAAACTATTTTTTTGGAGATGGCGGAGGAAAGAAGCAGACCGATCCAAATTAGACTGACAATAATGGCCGAACCAAGATCTGGTTGGAGAAGAATGAGAATAATAATCGGAAGGATTAGGAGGGTTCGTTGAAATAACCAAAAGTATGGTTTATGGATTGGTTGGGAGAAAAAATTGGCGAAAGCAAGAATGACAAGCGGTTTGGCAATTTCTGAAGTTTGAAGATTAAAAGGACCAAGAGTAATCCAACGGACTGATCCACGAGTGGCTTGTCCGAGGATAAAAGTAAGAAGAAGGAGTCCGATTGTTATTATGTAGGCTGGGAGGGTTAGCGATTCTAAAAAACTTTCACTTTGACGGGAGGTTATAAGTCCTAAAAAGATCGCCAGAAGAATAAAGGTAAGCTGGTTGATAACTAAATCAGGAGTCGTGCTCCAGATAGTGGAGAGACTAAGAGTCAAAATAATGAAAATGGCGGCAAATAGGTTGGCCGATGATTTCATTTATGATATTTTGACAACCAAAAGTGATTCCCCTTTTTGGAGATTCCTGATTAGTGTCTTGTCTTTGATTTGTTGTTCGTGTTCGGTTGGCCAATCAGGAAGGGTAACATCAATAAATTCATCTCGATTACAATTTGCCTGTTTTCTGGCTTCTTGAATATCTCTAATTATTTTTCTGGCATCACCACGAGCCTTTAGTTCGGGAGTGATGTTAATGTTGAGGGTAACAGTTAAGATGTCTCCTGATTGAAAAATAATGTCTTCGATATTAAGCTCTTCTTTAATTAATTGAAGTAGCTCTTCTTGGTTTTTAAGTTGGTCGGCTTTGGTGATAGTAACATTAGATAAAGGTTGGCGGACTGGTATATCTTTTTCTTTTCTTTGAGCGTGTCCGAGGGAACAAATTTCGCGGACAAGTTTCATTTGGTCGAGTAAACCATCATTGCCTTCCCGTTGATTTGCAGAAGGCCAATCGGTGAGATGAATTGATTCGTCATCAGTTAAATGGCGATAAAGTTTTTCGCTGATAAAAGGAGTTATTGGAGCAATAACTTTGAAAAAATTGAGGAAAAGATAATAACTGGTGGTGTAGAAATACTCTTTATCTGCTTTGTTTGTTGCTGAAAGGCCGACGCGATCACGGGATCGCCTAATATACCAAGTGGAAAGGTCATCTAAAAATGGATGAATTGCAGAAACGGCGGAAGGAATCTGATAAGATTCAAGATTTTTTTCAATAGTCTGAAGAGTTTGTTCTAATCGAATGAGAATCCATTGATCTAACTTGGTTGATTGTGGAGGAAGTTCGTTGGTGGGTTGCCAATTGTCAACTGAAGCGGAGTTGACAAAAAATTTGTAAGAATTCCAAAGAAGATTAAGGGTAGTTTTTTGTTGATTTTGCCAGTCAATCTCGGAGATGCTGATGTCTTGACCGTTAACGATAGGACTGCCCATGAGATAAAGTCTTAAGGCGTCAGCACCAAATTTTTCGAGGGACTCTTTAGGATCAGGATAATTGCCGTAATTTTTGCTCATCTTACGCCCATCATTGCCCATAATGACACCGGTGACGATGACGTTTTTGAAGCTATTGGTTTGATAAAGGGCGTTACTAATGACATGCATGACGTAAAACCAAGCTCGGAGTTGACCGGTGTATTCGGTAATAAAATCGGCGGGAAAGTTTTGTTTGAATTCAGTTTCGTTTTCGAAAGGATAATGACGTTCGGCATAAGGCATGGAAGCGGCTTCGACCCAACTATCTAAGACCTCACGAACCCGGTGGGCGGTGCCTGAACACTTTTGGCAGGGAATAATAATTTTGTCGATTGCGGGACGATGAAGGTCGGTGACAGTCTGTTTGCTAGCTTCTTCAATTTCTTTGATTGAACCAGCAACAAAACGCCAATCGCAAGAATCACATTCCCAGACAGGTAGTGGAGCACCCCAGTAACGGGTACGAGAAATACCCCAGTCGGGCGCGTTTTCAATCCCCTGTTTGAAACGACCTTCTTTGAAATATTCAGGGACCCAGTGAATGTTTTGGTTGGTTTTGAGAAGTTGGTCTTTTAGTGATTGGATGTCGATGTACCAAGATTCTTGGGCTTTGTAGAGAAGGGGGGTGTCACAACGATGACAGTGTGGGTAGCTATGAGTGATCTTTTCTTCCTTGAATAAAAGTTGACGATTTTTGAGGTCTTCGATGATCAATTTATCGGCTGATTT
>CAYIUD010000037.1:0-5508 GCA_964366265.1 uncultured Pseudomonadales bacterium
GTACTTTTGTTTGATTTGACTAAGTTGTTTGGGAGCAAGTTTGGTTGAATAAATCGGATCAACAGCCAAAGGAATGACATGGATTTTTTGAGAGGGGATATGAAGATAGTTGATGATGTCGATTTTGGAATTTTGGGAATCGGTGATAATGGCGGTGGCTTTTTTGAGAGCTAGGCTCTGGCGCCAGAGATTGAGGCTTCCCTTAAGGCCCTTGGGGTAGAGCGAAGAAAGAACTAAGGGGGTGAGATCGTGAAGAGTAACTATCGTTGGGGTATGAGTGATCTTTAGAGTTGGATAGAAAAGATCGAAGTAAGGATAGTGGATTAGATCAGGATGTTGATCAGTAAGTTCAAGATCAGGGACTTTGGCTAGGGCTTTTTTGAGGTTGTGGGCATAAAAACCGATACCACGGCCAGTGGAATGGGAATCGATGGAGAGATTAACTTTAATTTTTTTCATTAGTTCCAGTCAGCTGACAGGTTTATTTGACGATTATTTTTTCTTAGTTCCCAGAGCTTAATATAGGAAAGAGGGTGATGAAGGGCAGAAAAAAGAGCGAAAACAAAACCGGGGAAGCCATCCTGAAAACCTTTATGTCTGCCATAAATGAGTAAAAAAGTGATACTTGGTTTGATAAAGATATGGTTAACAAAAGTGAACGGATTGATGGAAATACCTTGATCTTTTAGTTCCTGAGCCGTAAGTGAGGAATATCTGTTCTCACGTTGAAGATAGCGTGAAAAATTGGGAGTAGCATTGTGAAGCATATCAGAGGCTAACCAGGCAATTGGACC
Source organism: uncultured Pseudomonadales bacterium (assembly GCA_964366265.1). Classification (GTDB taxonomy): domain Bacteria; phylum Patescibacteriota; class Microgenomatia; order UBA1400; family Chazhemtobacteraceae; genus CAYIUD01. The sequence goes on from CAYIUD010000037.1 coordinate 795, forward strand.
GTCAACACGCATGTGTTCGTGAACACTTTTGGCGGGAAGAATTGCTTTGCCGCGCTTGAAGAGTCTGATGGAAGGGTCGGGATATTGACCAGATTTATTAAGATATCGATTGAGAAAGAGGTTTTTACGTTTGATCCAGTAAGCTGTGGGTGGTTTTTTTGTTTCTAAATATACTTGTTGGGCTTTCCAGTCGGTGAAACCAAGGTGCTGACCAGTAACAATACTTTTGATCTCTTTAGCTAATTCTTTGGTGGTGATCTCGTCGGCGTCTAGTTGGTAGATCCAATCACTGGTACATTTTTTAATGGCCAGGTTTTTGTTGAGATGAAAGATGGGTTTATTGGTGGTTTTGAAGACTTTGGCTCCGAGCTTGCGGGCAATCTTCCTGGTATTGTCGGTTGAGGAGCCGTCAACGACAATGATTTCGTTGGCAATATCTTTGACAGCTTTGAGGCAGGCGGCAATATTAGCCTCCTCGTTGTAGGTAGCCAGGGCGACGGAAAGACGGGGTGATTTAGCCATGGGTTTATTCTATCAAGTTGACAGAACTAAGGCTATGTAGTATATTATGGGGTATTGAATCAAGGAGGAAGTGATGTTGATTTTAATAGGTTGTCTGGCAGGAGGACTCCTGCTGGGATTTTTGATAGCGTGCTTCAGCTATCAGCCTCCACAGCTGAAACAAATAAAGGATCATTTGGATCCTGTTAGTTTTGGTTTTAAGAAGCGCTGATTGATTGATGAGGACCTGAAAGGGTCCTTTTTTTTAATTTAATCAGTTTGATAGATACGGAAGGCGGCTTGTTTGTTGGGATAGTAGATAGTGTGGATCATATTGGCGTTGTTGGGAATCGGTTCATCGGCGATGACAACAAGAGAGTTTTGATTTTGTGAGTCTTTGTCCCAGTTGATGCGATGGAATTTAAAATTACCAAAGGCACGTCCGGTAGAGAAACCAAAATTGTCCCGATCAGAAAAGATTAATTCGTTTTGGAGTTTGGCGGGATCGTACTTCAGGAAAAAAGCTAAAAGAATATATGGCTGATCGTAACGGTCAGAAATAATGATTTGGTCGTACTGATCTAGTTTGGGTCTAAGATAGGTTGCCAATTCTTCAAAACCGTATTGCCAGGCGTAAGGAAGTTCCTGGGGGTAATGATCGTAATAAAGATGGAGATAATTGGCAAGATTGTAACCACTTACAAGTAAGAAGATTGTCAGAACTAATGGCAGAACTTTTTTGGCCTGTTGAAGGAGAAAATATACGCCCAGGGCGGTAATGATGGTTAAAGGAATGACCATATTTTGGGCTCTTAGGGCATGAGGAGACTGGAAAGTTAAGGCGGCAGGAATTGGAGCGAGCAGGAGCCAAGACAAAATTAATTTCTCTCCCCTACCCCAGTGATGGAAGAGCTTTAGAAGGCCTAAAAAGACAAAGGGGAAGAGAAAAAGGTAACTTTGGGCAATATCGGGGACTTTTGATCTGGCAATTTCATCACCAAGCAAGAAAATGAAACGAGGTGAGAAGTGAGAAAGATAATTTTGGGTGAAACGTAGAGAATAAGAGAGATAACGATTGTGGAGGATTTTAGTAATGAGGCCGGCAGGGTGTTGGTTTCTCATTTCTAGAGCTTGCCAGAGAGGCCCTTGATCGGCAAAAATTGAAACTCCGGAAAAACGGGAACCAGTTGCACCACCAAAAGTCTGAATAACTAAGGGAATAGAAATTAGAGAACAAATAATGACTGTACTAATTAAATAACGGGAAGATTTTGGGAGAGTTTGGGTGAATTCGGGCCAATAAAGAACGAGGGTGATGAGAGTGAGGAGTGGGGCAATAAGGCGCATAGAATGGTAGGCATAAAGGGTTGAGACTAGAGAGAAACCGGCAAGAAAATACCAGGTCTGTTGCTTTAGAGCTTTGAGAAAGGCGTAAAGGCCAAGAAGTAAGAAAAAGGTAGCAATGTTGACCTCCCAGGCACCACGGCTGAAATGGAGATGCCAAGGTGAAATGGCTAACAAGAATCCAGCAATCTCACCAGTTCCAAGTTCCCAGTTACCAGTTCTGAGTTTTAGTTTTTGGGGAAATAATTCGTTGGAAAAGAAATAGATAAGGATGATGGAGGCGATACCTAGTAGAGCGGAAGGAAGGCGAACGGCGAAAACAGTTAGGCCCAAAAATTTAATGAAAGGAAGGACAAGATAAACATATAAGGGTGGTTTGTAATCATCAAAGGAACGGAAAGCGAGGGGCCACCAGGAGCCATGTTCGTCCTTACCTGTTTCTAAAAGAGAATAAGCATTGTAACCGAGAGAGGCTTCGTCGGCATTTAGGCCTGCCGGATAATCGGTGATCAGATATAAACGGAGGATAGAGGCAAGAATAATGATGACGAGTAGCGGCAAGTATTTAAAATTAATTTTCATTTGGTTTTGACGACACGAAGCATTAACTCTTTTTTATCGGGAGTAACGATATCTTGATAATAGGCGATATGATCCCCAGAATAATTATAGGAATTGGGGAGATTGCCGATGGTGCCGATAAAAATGGTGTTAGGGGTGGTTGCTAACTCAGTAGTATTAAATTGGTGAAATTCGACATTAGCAACGGAAGCAATTCGGCCGACGTCGACCCCTCCATCGATGAATCGGCGGTTTTGCTGGTAGGTTTGGGGATCGTAGGCGGTATAAAAGAGATAATAGATATAAGGCTGGCCGTAAACATCGGTCAAAATCACCCGATCGGCAGGATTGTTTTTGATGGCTTGGATTGCTGGCTTATAGAAGGCATTAAGTTCTTTGAACCAGAGTTCATTTGAATGCTTGAAGTAGAGGTCGATTGAGTAGGCGGAGTTGAATAATAAGATGAGGAGGAAAAGCCAACCAAGTTTTCGAGATAACAACCAAAAGAGACCTAATCCAGCAATCAGGCTTAAGGGGACAATCAGGAACAAACTGCGAACAGCAGAAAAGTCGCCCAGAGTCATTGAAGCAGGTAGTGGGGCAATGAAGGTGATAAATAAAATCAAGATAGAATTTGGAGTGAGTTTTTTGGTTAACTGATAGAGACCGACGAGAAGTAAGAAACTGGTAGAAATAAGAAATAAACCTTGATTAGGGAGATGTTCCCGGTCAGCAAAAATGCCATCGTAAAAAAGAAATTCAGGAGAAAAATGATTGAGGTACCGACTAGCAATCATGCGTAAGTGAAGGTCATAGTGGTGATGAAGGAGATCTTTGGTTTGTGTCAGAGGAGGGTTGTAATTAAAGAGACTGAGCCGGTTAAGACGATTGCCGGCAGGCCCATTGAGATTGGTAAAGAAGAGGGCAATAGCAAAGGCGGTACAAAAAGCAATGACGGCTGAATCTAAGCTGTTTTTTCTAAAATTAATGATTCGAATCAGGGCTGACTGATGAAAAAGAAAAAGGGTAATAAGAATACTAAGAGGGGTGAGAAGTTTGGCACCTTGATAAATAAGAAGGGTTAGGGTGGCTAAAATCACACTAGGATAAAGGGGGAAGGATTTGGCTTGTAGGGCTTTGAGGAGAAAATAGAGGGTAAAAAGAAGGAAAGTGAGATAAACATTGGCTTCCCAGGCCATGCGGGAGAAATAGAGATGCCAAGGGGTGATGGCCAAAATTGTAGCGGTAATTTCACCAATAGTTAATTTGTAATTCCTAATTTTTAATTTAAGATCGGGAAAGAGTTGGTTGGCAAACAAATAAAGGCCATAAACGGCGAGAATGCCGGCTAAAGCTGAGGGCAGTCTGGTGGCAAATTCGGTCAAACCAAAGAAGGCGACTGCCGGAACAGTGAGATAGATATAGAGACCAGGTTTGTAGTCACCAAAGGATTTGAAGGTTAGGGGGAGAAAGGTACCATGCTCGTCACGAGCAGTTTTGAGGATTGAATAAGCGTTATAACCAAGCGCTGGCTCATCCCAAGTCATACCTTCAGGGAGAATTCCGAGGCGATAGAGCCGCAGGAAAGCGGCAAGTAAAAGAATAAAGATAATGAGGAGTTTGCTTTTCACTAAGTTGATTATGCCAGATTAATTTGACTTAATGACATACAAGGCGGGAGTGCCATTGGGAAAATTGATTACATGAATTGGTTTGATGCTAGTGGGAAAACTCCAAGGGCTACCAACATAGAGATAATTGGGATTTTTTTCAATGACTTGCCAGTCGATATCTAAAAATTTGAAATTGGCATAATCGGCAAGGTGTTGTTGTCTTAAAGGATCTTGCTGAAAGATGGATGGATCATATTGAGAGTAGAAAAGAAAATATAAATAAGGGACCGAATAGGTGGTACGACCAATAGAGCCATAACGGGGATCAACATAAATGATTTGGTAATTATCTTTGATTGGTTCAAGATATTCATAGGCTTCTTTCCAACCATAATGACGATATTCGGCGAGCTCTTTGGGATAGTGAAGGAGGTAATAGTCAGCGAATCTGACGTAATCAAAAATAAAGAGTAGGAATAAAGCGATAATTAAAACTTGCTTTATGAGCTTTTTGTGGGGCAGTTTAGTCAGGAAGTAAAAACCTAAGGCGGCGATAAGAAGAATGGAGGGGAGAACACATAGGGATCGCTGAGGTTGTTGGACATTGTTGGCAATCGAGGCAGGGAAAAAGCCAAAGAAAACCCAGGCTAAAAGAAAGGTTTTAATTTTGGGGTCTAAATTTGTTTTTAGTTTGG
>CAYIUD010000038.1:0-5465 GCA_964366265.1 uncultured Pseudomonadales bacterium
ATGATAACTCGCTCGACTCCCCAACCGAAGGCGAAGCCGGTATATTTTTGCGGATCAAGACCACCATTTTTGAGGACATTGGGGTGAACCATGCCGGCACCACCAAGTTCGAGCCAACCGGCTTTGCAAACTTGGCACTTTTTGCCGTCGATCTCTCCCCTACCCTTGCAGATATGACAGTTAATGTCCACTTCAAAAGATGGTTCAGTGAATTGAAAATGATGTGGTCGGAGTCTGGTTTTGCGGTCAGGGCCAAAATATTGACCGGCAAAATAGTTGCTAACCCCGATTAGATGAGTGATGTTGATATTTTTATCAATCAGGAGGCCTTCAAACTGATGAAACATGGGGTTATGGGTGTTGCTGGCTTGGCGGCGGTAGGTTTTGCCAATGTTGATCATTCTGATTGGAGGTTTTTTCATCAATTCCATTTCGTGAAGTTGGCCGTTGCTGGTGTGGGCAGTAAGAACGACGTTTTGGTTTAGGTAAAAGGTTTCCTGATCGTCTCGGGCGGGGTGGTCTTTGGGAATATTTAAGCCTTCGGCATAGTACCAGTCGGTCTCAACCTCTGGGTAACGGCGACGGACAAAACCTAAACGGGTGAAAATATCTTCAATTTCTTTGATGGCTTCGGTAAGAAGATGGAGATGACCAATTGGAGGTAATTTACCGGGGGTGGTAACGTCAATTTTCTTTTGAGTTTCTTGAGAATTTAAGTGAGCATATTTGGATAGGAATATTGCCCTAATTTTGTTCTTAACTGAATTGACTGGACCTCCTTGGTTTTTGAGTTCATCAATCGAAAGACCTTTAAGGAATTGGTTAATGACTCCGTTACGACCAAGATATTTAACCTGGAGAACATCAAGTTCTGGACGTGTTTGTGCTGAAACAATTTCCACTTCGGCTTGATTTTCTATTTCAGGGAGAGTCATTGCCTAATTTTAGCAGGCGAATAGCCAGGAAGGAAAGGCTGGAGATGTAGCAGATGTTTTTTTATTCAAAGTTCTTCAAGTATTCCTCTATTGGTTCAAGTCCTATCTTTTTCCGTCTTTCATTCAGTTCCGCTTCATTCTCCACATCCCACAACTTGAACTTATTTGTCTTGTCATCCATTACTACCTGAGTTCCATAAATCTGAGGTTTCTTTTCGTAAAGGAGGATTCTGTCTTTCAAGTAAGCATAATGCATTTTTTGGTATTCATCGTCATTTTGTTTCTCCATTAAGGCTAAATACTCCTGCATTAACCCAATATCGGGACTATGTTGGATTAACAGCCAAGAGTCAGCATTTGCTTGCTTGCCAATCTTGGAAATTGTTGGGAAACCAATTTCGTCCACTATTTCTCTCATTCTGAAAGTGTGTTTTCTATCAATCTCTGTCACTTTATCCCAGTTTATGTTGCCAGCACTCCTTAACTCTTGGTCAGTCTTGACCATTTCTTTAATTTCATCGATATATTTTTTATAGTCAATTCGCATTGACATGATTGTACAGATTTTGGTTCCTCGGATGGTTCTCAATAATCAGGTTGCTTTAGTAGGTCTTCTGGGTTGTTATCTGGACCAAACATTTAGTTTCTCCTTAAATTGATCCTTTTTGCGATTGGCAGATTGTACATTCGATTGACAAATTATGGTTGGGTACCGTACAATCCGGCCATCGTACGGTACATTTGTTTTTTTGGAGGCTCATAATGAGCAATCAAGGTCCTGGACCAGACCCTGGTCAAGTAGATGGAGCCACGTCCGACGGAGATCACACAACGATGTTCTGGAAGGATGAAGGTGGTGTAGATCATCGTGTTTCGTTTGAAAGTGATGGCTCAAAGGAGCACTATGCACAACGAGACGACAACACGTATCTGATCTATGACTACACCAAGGGTGAGTGGATCGACAAGTCCAAGTAATCGGACATAGGCCTTGGAAGCAATTGCTTTCGGGGCCTTTTTTTATATAGAATCAAAATATGGAAGACTTTAAGAAAAAATACAAAATTTACACTAAACCTACGCTTGATGAGGCCAGAAGGAGCTTTAATATAGCTTTAGGGTTGTACAAAAAGGGTGAGGTTGATGCAGTTGAATTGGGGAATGTGGCCACAACTGTAAGTTCAGCTACCTACAATGATGGGACTCTTTATGAGGCAATTTTGGCGGCAATTGAGTTAGATTATTATGATGACATTGCAAAGGATAAAGAAACTACAGACAAGTTCAAGAAAACCCTTGATGACTACTGGAATCAAATTAAGCAGGATGAACACTAAATAAATTTGCTGAATTTAGCTGAGGCGTCTTCTGATATTTTCCGCAGTTGAGGTGTTGTGGTTTTTTATTTGGAAACAGTTTTGACAATGTTAGTGAAAACACTAGATTCTTTGAGGGCAAGATGAGCGAGCATTTTGCGGTTAATCTTGATGTTTTTGGTGTCAAGGGCATTGATGAACTTGGAATAAGAAGGAGCTGATTCGACATTAGCAAGACCGGCGTTGATACGTTTGATCCAAAGAGTACGAAACTGTCTTTTCTTTCTTTTTCGACCAGCAAAAGCGTATTCACCAGCGTGAAGAATGGCTTCTTTAGCTCTTTTGATGAGCCGATGGTAGGACATGCGATAGCCTTTGGTGGCTTGAAGTACTTTTTTGTGGCGGCGGCGGCGAGTTGGTCCGGTTTTGATTCTCATTTTGTTTTTTAGTTATTAAATACCAAGCATTCTTCTGATTTTTTTGGCAAAGACACCCTTAACTTCGATATATTTGCGATAACGACGAATTTGCTTGGCGCTTTTACGGCTGCGGAGGTGGCGCATGTTGGGAGTGCGACGAAGAATTTTGCCGGTGCCGGTGACTTTAAATCTTTTAGCGACGATTTTTCTGGTTTTAGTTTTTATTTTGTTCATTTTTAGGTTTGCCAGTTGGCTTTAATTGGGTAAAGTAGAGTTTTCCTTGCCATTTTGGTTCGGATTCGACCCGAGCAATGTTGGCAAGAGCGGTGGTGGCTTTCTCTAATTGTTTGATGCCGAATTCCTTGCGGGTGATTTGGCGACCGACAAATTTTACCACGAGTTTGACTGGGTGGCCACTTTCAAGAAATTCTCTGGCTCGTTCGATGCGGGTTTGGAAGTCATTTTCGGCAATGAAAGGGGTAAAACGGACTTCTTTGACATTAGTGGCCTTGGTCTTGGTGATGCCTGAACGGGTCTTTTTTGATTGTTGATATTTAAATTTGCTGAAATCAATAATTTTGGCGACTGGCGGATCGGCTTTTTCGGCGACTAGGATTAGATCGGCACCTTTTTCTTGAGCCAATTTGAGAGCTTGGTCTTTGGTCATGACCCCGAGCTGTTGGGAAGTTTCATCAATAATCCTAAGCTTGTCGGCTTTGATATATTGGTTGATGGTGAAGTGTTTAGAAATGGGAAGTAAATAATTTCAAATTCAGGAACTGATCGGTTGATTTTATCATTTTAAGGAGTGATTTTCAATTTTTTCCTTTGTCAGGGTTAAAAAATCGTTGAGTTTCATTGAGCCGAGGTCTTCTTCACCTCGTCCTCTGACGGAGATAGTCCCATTTTGAGCTTCTTTTTCACCAAGGATGAGCATGTAGGGAATTTTTTGAGTTTCGCTGTTCCTAATCTTTTTGCCAAGTGATTCAGCAGAGTCATTGAGTTCAACCCTAATGCCAGCGTTTTTTAGTTGAGATTCGACTTTTTGAGCATAATCCAGAATTTTCTCGGAGATGGGTAAGAGGGCGACTTGAACAGGTGAGAGCCAGAGCGGAAGAGCGCCTTCGAAATGTTCGAGGAGGAAGGCAATAGTGCGTTCGATGGCGCCGATAGAGGAACGATGGATCACCAGGGCTTGTGCTGTTTCTCCTTTTGGGTTGATGTAATTGAGATTGAAGCGTTTGGGCATGACGAAGTCATACTGGACGGTAAAGGCAGTTTCATCTTTGCCGTTGATATTTTTCATTTGGATATCGATCTTGGGACCATAAAAAGCGGCGTGGCCTTCGGCTTCGACAAATTTACTTTTTCTCTTTTGTAAAACCTTTCGTAGGACTGACTCAGCTTTATCCCAAGCTTGATTGTCTTGATAGTATTTTTCGGTGTCAGCCTGATCCCCTAGTGAGAGGCGGTAGCTATATTCATCACCTTGCTTGAGGCCAAAAATGTGAGCAATATCCTCGATGAGTTGGAGGGCTTGATCAACTTCGGCCATGACCTGGTTATTGTCAGCACAGATGATGTGGGCATCGGCAAGACAAAAACTGCGGACACGAACCAAACCGGAGAGTTCGCCGGATTGTTCGTAGCGGTAGAGTTTGGCGGTTTCGGCAATGCGCATGGGTAACTCTTTGTAACTGCGGGGGCGACTGAGATAGAGTTCAAAATGGTGAGGGCAGGTCATAGGACGAAGCATATAGAGTTCGTCGTCGATGGCGATGGGGGCATACATAGAGTCTTTGTAGTAGGGATAGTGGCCGCTTTTTTTGTAAAGCTCTAGGTTGGCGATATCGGGGGTATAGACGTGTTGGTAGCCGCGTTTGATTTCTTCATCGACGATAAATCGTTCCAGTTCGCGGCGCACCGTGGCACCTTTGGGGGTCCAGAGAGGTAGGCCCCTGCCGACAGTGTCTGAAAAGGTGAAAAGGTCTAGTTCGCGACCAAGACGGCGGTGATCATTGGGTAAAAGTTCTTCGGTGTCTGACATGGGTTGATTATAACGCTTTTTGGGAAGTTTTGTGGGCTGAAAGGGAGGAAATTTGACCTATAGTTGACGAGGGTTGAGGATGGGGGTAAAATGAAGGGGTCCTTTAAACGAGAGATGAAAGAGGAGAGTTTTCAATGCCTACTGGTTATGTAAGTGATCTGTATATCGGCAAAAAAGAGGTGAGTTTTAGGGATTTTGTTATGGGGTGCGCCCGGGCTTTTTTCTACGATGCCCCAGAGGAAATTCCGGAGGAATTTGCTCCAAGTCTTTACCACATTCAAAGAGTTGAGGAATTGCGACTTAAACTCGCTGGGGTTGAGGCTTGGGGTGAGCAAACTGCAACGAAGGAAGCCGAACTGGATTATTTGCGCCAGTTATCGGTGCTTCGGGAGGATGCACTTAAGGTATCGGTTCGCAAGGACCGCTATCAGGTGATGCTTGATGAGGTAAGAGAGTGGCAGCCGCCTACTGCAGAACACGAGCCTTTGAAGCGATTTATGATCAAACAATTGGAGTCGAGTATTGCTTCCGATTGCAAGATTGATTTGGTGATAAAAAGGCGGTTGAGTGGTGTTGAATACAAGCAGCGTCTACTCAAGACAGTTCGACAGGATATAGCGTATCACCTTAAGAAACATCAGGAAGAGGTTGAAATAGCACAGCAGAGGACGAATTATGTTCGCGACCTGCGTAAAAGTTTGGCATCGAAGGAGTAAAGCAAATCCCCACTTTTTAAGAGATCGGAAGA
>CAYIUD010000039.1:0-5421 GCA_964366265.1 uncultured Pseudomonadales bacterium
TTCCCATGGCTTCTTTCTTGGATTTGCCCAATTCTTAGTCCCAGCCGTCGCCCTTGATATCCCCATGACTCCAGCCTTCCTCTTTGTCGCCTTAATGATTTTCGCTAACTCCTTATTTGGCGATCTATACAACGAAATTCGTGACTACAAAGTTGATCGCGCGACCAACATCCGCAACACCGCCTCAATTATCGATCTCCGCCAATACGAATCCCAAATTCATATTCTCCACCTTCTTGCCCTCTCTCTTACTCTCATCGTTAGCATTTTCAATCTCAATCCCAACTTAAGACTTCAGATCATCATTATTGCCACCATTCTTTTTGTTATCTCCTCATTCTTTCCCCAAAAAACCAAAAAAAGAGCTCTTGCGTACAGCGAACCTCTGATGACCTTGGCTAGCCTTATTTTTCTTTTTTTCATTCTCTAACAATTTACCCCCGACAGGTTGGTAGAGTAGGGGAGACCCATAGAAAATAAACTACAATAATTTTTCTGCTAAACTATCTCCAACCAGAATCGCACTTTTTTTTGGAGGTAAAAATGATTCAAATCGAAATCCGGACCTTTAAAACCCCCGAAGATCAATCAGCTAATCGGGAACCCTTATTCCTTGGTTGTGCTAAAAAGCCCAACCAATTGATAAAACTGGCTTTCAGTACACCAGCGACTCATTCCTATATCGGCTACTTCTATTACAACTCACCCTTAGGTTACCGACAAGCTCTGAGTCTTCTTGGGGCTTCTTATGACCCAACCCGGGATTGCTTCCTTTACCAAGGCAGTTTTCTCTAACACCTGAAAAGCGAGTCCACCGACTCGCTTTTTCTTGTACTCTCACGCCTAAATCAAATCTAAGACCGCGCAGAATGCCTCTAAAAGTCTTTCTGCAGTCAGATGCAGTGTATCAATATCATCAATAGGGCCCTGTATCCATCTTTTTATCTCAAAATCTTTATCTGTATCACCTTATCGTTATTGCCATTATTTATTCGGGTTTTTATTCACTTGAGGCTGTAGCCACGAAGCTTAAAAACAGCTTCAGAAAAATCGGGGAGTCAGACATCTATCATCGAGTCTAAAAATTTTCGGGTTTTTATTCATTCATCATCAACCTTCATCCAAGCACACTTCTCCGCCAATTATCCTTTCTTACGTCGTAAAAGTAACATTGTACGACGTAGTAAAAGTCCATCTGACATCTCTCCAAAAGATAGGGTAGTAGTCTCCACACCCCCAAATTAGAGACCAGCCTCAACCACGCACACACTTTTACCAACCTCTCCTCCGTTCACCAGTCTCCAACCAGCCTTAACAACAACCGTGAAAAGAATATAGGATATTACCCTTCTTATCAAATCAAACCATATCAGTTGAACTTATTTCTCTATATTTTTTGCATAACCCTCTCCCCTCCTCCGACACGCTGACTCTCAAATCTTGTCCAAGATAAGTTCCTATAAATACTATAGGTTATAGTAACCTACCCTACCAAAAACCATCCATCCAAAAAAAACTACCGCCAACTCGTTACATAAAAACTCGCAACCAACACCATCACTGCCACCGCTACATACTCATTGATCTGATTCTTAAACAATCTCCCCATTAAGTACTGCTGTGACAGACCCAGAATCACGTACATCACCGTCACCAGCATTAAAGCGGCTGTTAGTCCTTCAATTGGCCAAAACGCCAGTGCCAGAGCCGCCTGAGCCACAATCAATGCCCCTGCAAATGAATACAACCAAATTCTCCTATTTAAACCCTCCTTCAACAACATCGACCAATTACCCTGTAAAAACAACGGCAAAGATAAACCGCCGATCAAAATTGCCAACATCCAAAATGGCAACTTAAACGAAATTAAAGAATGAAACAAAAAGATTGCCACTACCAAAGTCAGCAAAAATCCTACCGCATGCGCCGCTCTAAGCAACTGAATTGTCCGTATTGCCGCCACACTAAATATATTTTCAGTCAAATACATCGCATAAAAACCCACACCAAAACTCAACCAAAATAACATTCTTACACCACTAGCCGCCAATCTCGCCACGTCCGCCTCCAATCGTTGACCAAATATCCTCGGTAATGACTCAGGCAGAAACAATGAAAAAAGACCAGCGCCAAGAGTGTATAACACCGGCAAAATCAAGATTGTCACCCATTCAATCCCTTTCAAATCCTCAAACAAGACCCATACCGACATCAAGTACGACAAAACCACCGCCGCAATAATCGCCTGGATCCTATGTTCAGGCACAATAAACTGTAACCCCCACAAACACACTGATATCACCGCCGAAGCCAAAATAAATCTTAATCTTTTACTCATAAGCTTTACTGGCCTACTGCCAAATTACTCCACACATCAATCACATCATCACTACCATCCAGTTCTTCCAATAGTCGCGAAACTCTCTCCGCTTCTCCTTTTTCAAGTTGGATCATTGGTACTGGCGTAATTGATCTAAGATAAGCTACCGAACCAGGTGACCCCAAACTCCCTCCACTCTTTTCAAATACATTCTTCACTTCTGCCGCCGTTCTATTTCGATTATCAGTCACTGTACTTACGATGATCCCCACCCCACCCGGCCCATACCCTTCATAAACAATTTCCTCAAGTGGTCTCTCCCCTCCTTTACCCAACCCCCGATCAATTGCTCTCTGAATATTATCCTTAGGCATATTTGCCTCTCGCCCTTTGTCTATCGCTACCCTCAAAGCCGGATTCATTACCGGATCTCCACTACTACCATTCTTCACCGCCATCGTGATCATTCTCGCGATCTTGGTAAAAATCTTTCCCCGCTTAGCATCAACTACCGCTTTTTTATGCTTGATTGTTGACCACTTACTATGCCCTGACATAAAACCAATTCTACCACCAACTTTACAGACACGAGACAAAGCTCTATATTGACTACTCATGAAGCCAAACTTATTCGACCTCACCAACCAAGCGATCAAGGCCTCACTCAACCAATCTTGGCTGGAGGCAATAAATCTAAACCTTCATATTCTCCAGTTAAAAATTAATGACATCTCAACCCTTAACCGCCTAGCCAAAGCCTACGAGAAATCTAATCAACCTGAAAAAGCCCGTAAGACTTACCAAAAAGTCCTCAAATTAGACAAGTTCAACAATATCGCTCTGAACAATATTAAACGTATTCGTCAAAACCCTTCCAAAAATACATCCATCTCCCCAAATGGCACTCAAAAACCCTTCAGTTTCATTGAAGAACCTGGCAAAACCAGAACTGTTTTTCTAACCAAACTCGCCCCCAAACAAGTTATTGACAATCTCGATATCTCTCAAACAGTCACTTTAAAACCACACCACCGCCAAATTGGTGTTTTTATCAACGACAAAACTTGCATTGGTAGCCTCCCAGACGATTTATCTCAACACTTAATCCAACTAATTAAGCTCGGCAATAAATACGAGGCCGCCATAAAAACTATCGCCAAAAATCAACTAGAAATTTTCATCAGGGAAATTCATGGATCAAAAAGATTACACGGACTCCCCTCCTTCCCACTAAAAAACACTAAAAATTACTTTTCTCTCCTCCCCACCGACCCCATCTCCGAATTCCCTCTCGAAATGCCCGAAACCGAGACTTAAAATGGGTTCTCAGCGATAAATTTTTGCCCAATCCTCACCCAACCATAACTCCATTTCACCCATCGATACTTTATCTCCTTCTTTCCTCACTTCACAATCCATCTGTTTCGTAAGCCAATCCTTTGTTTCTTTTTGATTTTCAGCACCTTCAGCTACAAACCAACAACCACCAACTTGTCTTTCACCACTCTCAACTTTCACCACTAACCCTCCGGCTCCTCTAATCATCCTTTCGGCCAACCTCCCTATCCCCTCCTCACCCGTAGCGTTAATCACTTTTATTTTTACCTCTTCATTTGTCAAACCTGCATTGTTCCACAATTTACCTACCCAATCACCAAATCTTGATTCATCTACAATTAACACTTCCTCACCATCAGGATACCTTTTCCGCTCAAGCATTTCATCAGGCACTACCATCCTTGATTTTTGGTCGTCACGTAATTTATTCAAAACCCTAAACCATCTGATTTTATCTATTAATATTTGTCTATCAGTCGTCAGCAGGACCTCTTTCCACCCAACTCTATTAAGAGACTTTGATCGAATCACCCCATTTATCTTCACCCCAAGCCAGCGCTCCAAACTACTTTGTACAATCCCCACCGCCCGTCCCTCTCCCTCAGCAAACTGCCACAAAGACCCAGCTTTGAGACTCCCACTCATACCCACCACTGGTATCATCATATTATCTGGAATTATCAATTCCACCAATCTTCCCTCCTTCGCATTCACCCCTGCCACCCTCAACATTTTCTCTTCCACTACCACCATCAAGTAATACCGATCATCTCCCCAAGAGGAACCCACTGCCAATTTCAACCAGCCAACCACCATAACCAAAATCAAGATTCCCCAAAGCCCCCATTTAATGAATCCACCTCTCCCGTTCTCCAACCTATATTGCCCAAAGCCAACTTTCCGTCCCATCACCTCACTCTAGCAAACTCCCCCACCCCAATAAACCCTCCCTAACTCCTTAACTCTGTCAACAAAAACTCAAGCTCCTCACCCAAAGGCGCCTCAACTTCAACTTTTCTGTTTTCAACTGGATGATTAAATGTCAACTTACACGCATGCAAAAAATGCCTTGCTAATTTTTCTCGATCTGCTTCCCTCTTTTTTTTCGCCAAATACATCGAGTCACTAAAAATTGGATGACCTATGTGAGCCAAATGAACCCGAATCTGGTGAGTCCTCCCTGTTTTTGGCCAAATTCTCAACAGGGTTAATTTTTCCTCATTTTTCTCAAAATACTCTTCCACTTTCCACCAAGTCTCTGCCTTTTTTCCCTGATAACCAACTCTCCGCTTCTCCCGGTCCCTTCGATCTCTCTCAATTGGCAAACTCATTCCCCCTTCACCAACCTCAACCAAACCATGTACCAAGGCCAAGTACTCCTTCTCAACCTCCCGACCCTTAAATGCCGCCAAAAGCCTTTCTAGTACTTCCTCAGATTTTCCTATCAACAAACATCCGCTCGTTTCCTTATCCAGACGATGAGCCAAACCATTCCGTGACTTCATCAATTTCCCCTGCATCCTCTCTTTACCCAAATATTTTACTAACCAATCCTGAATCGTCTCTCCCCTAACCGTTTCACTTCGGTTAACCACTACCCCCGCCGGCTTGTTTAAAACCAATATCTGTTCATCCTCATAAATGATTTCCATCTCTCCATCATACACATTCAGGCTTAAATAACAGCCGGTTTTTGCTGTATATACTAGAAAAAACGAACCAAACAAACCCCAAAGTGATATACAAATCAGCCAAATTTATCC
>CAYIUD010000040.1:0-5411 GCA_964366265.1 uncultured Pseudomonadales bacterium
TCCGTCCTCAATCTCAATCGAACTCCTCTCCTTCTTGCCGCCAACACCAATACCTTAGATCTAAAAAAATCTCTTATCACTTGGTCACCTGATTCCAAACAAATTCTCATCGCCTTCACTGATAATAATGATGAAGACTCCAAACTAATCCACACCTACCTCCTCGACGCCGACACTACCACTAACCTCAACTCATCCCCGGACGTCACCATTCGCTTGCCTTTAATCTTTTCCCAATGGGAACAGGAACTCCTCCGCAACCAAACTACCCTTCTCAAAAACCTTCCTCAATTCATGTCCGACCTAGCCACTAGTTCAGCCGAAAACATCTATTTCTCACCCAATGGTGAAAAAATGCTCTATACCCCCACCAAAGACATCACCATCCCTGATCAACTTATTCCTCCTCTTACCTCAATCAACTCCACCAAACAAGATCGGCAACCAAAAGCCAACCACCGTTATGTCTACGACCTAAAAGAAGACACCAACTACCAAATCGGCTCATCATCAGATATCCAAACCGGCTTTACTGCTCAAAAACTCCTCAATCCAGTCACCAACAACCAAGAAAATAATGCTACAGCCACTGCCAATCAGGAAACCATTTTCAATCAACTCCAAAAAGACCTTTCCCCTCTCGAGACTATGCACGCCTTCAAAACCCATTACACCGCCATTTACACCAACAATCCTCAGTGGTATCCCACCAACAGACACCTCATCACTACCAACGACAACAAAATCAACATTTTCGAATACGACGGCAACAATCACACCACTATCTACTCTGGACCTTTTGACCCTAACTTTGTCTATCCATCCCCCAACGGCGATCGCCTCATTATCCTCACCAACCTCAACCAGAACAACCAACCTCTGAATCTATATACACTAAATTTAAAATAAAAACTCTATATCCAGCTGATAGTGCTCACTCTTGCCTCTATCAGCGCCAGATATAAGAGGAAGCGCAGAGAGAAAGAATAGTAACGCCAGTTACTCTTTCGCATCGAGCAAGCTCTTATATCCTGGATCTAAAATAAACCAAGGTCTGTTAAAATAGCTTCACACCTGCGGGGTGGAGTATGACGGTAGTACGTGCGATTCGGGTTCGCATAGACTGGGTTCAATTCCCAGCACCCCGACTAAACACCTAACCAAACACTTACCTGATAAAATACAGTCTTAATTGCTCCAGTAGCTCAGTTGGATAGAGCAGCTCACTCCTAACGAGCAGGTCACAGGTTCGACTCCTGTCTGGGGCACATCATTATCTCTCCCGCTCACCGTAAATCAAACACTCCGTCGCACTCTCATACTCAAAAATTTCTTCCTTATCAAATACCAACCCTATCTCTTTCTCCACTGCCTCCACCGAATCCGAAGCATGAATAATGTTTTGTGAACCACTCATCCCAAAATCACCCCTAATTGAACCTGCCTCCGCCTCAAATCCCTTAGTCGTTCCTACAATCTTTCTCACCGCCGAAACTGCAGATTGACCCTGCCAGACCATCGCCACAATCGGCGTCCAGGTCATAAACTTCCTAATCTCCCCAAAAAAACTCTTATCCCGATGATGGGCATACCACTCACCCACCACCTCATCAGTCAGAATCAACATCTTTATCCCCACTAACTTCAAACCCTTCCGCTCAAACCGATGCACAATCTCCCCTACCAACCCTCGTTGAATTCCATCCGGCTTAACCAACACTACTGTTCTCTCCATGCCCAAATTCTACAACAAACTTTCGAATCTGTCTTTACTCTTAAACGGCCCCACCAAACTCAAATTCAATTGCTTTTCGTTTATTACTTCCTTCGCCACTTTCAAGATCTCTGAGGCACTTACTTTATCTACCTTCTCGATTATCTCCTCCACTCCCCTTATCTTCCCCTTCCTCATCACCCAATCCTCTGCCACCATCTCCGCCACTTCCTGACTATCCTCCAAATCCAACCGTAATCCTCCCTTAACACCTTCCTTCCCCATTTCCAATTCCTCTTCACTCACCTTCTCCACTGCCAATTTCACCAACTCTTCCTTAATCACCATAATCGCCTCCTCAACCTTATTTAACTTCACCCCCGCTCTTGCCGCCAAAGCTCCAATCTGATTATGATTATGGAAATTACTGCCAACATAATAAGCTAAGCCTCGTTTCTCCCGTACCTCATTCCACAACCGACTGCTCATGTTTCCTCCCAAAATCTGATTCATCACCCACAAGGGATACACCCGCTCATCTTCATAACCAAAAGTTCTCACTCCCATCACCAAATGCGCTTGTTCTGTTTTCTTATTTACCACACTTACTCTAGGACTATCTTGTGTGAAAAATTGGCTCCCATCTTCCTGTTTTCTCTCTTCACTTTTACCTTTTAACGAACCAAATTTTTCCTCAAGCATTTCCATCAAATTTTCTGCCCCTGATAGGTTTCCAGACAATACCAAAATCATATTTTTCGGGCTATACCACCGATCACGAAATGAAATCAGATCTTTTATTTTCACACCCACAACTGTCTTTTCAAAACCAATTACAGGCCTACCAATCGTCGAGTCCGGAAACACTATCTCCTGAAACACCTCCCATGCTTTTCGCGGATAACTATCTTCCCCCATTTTAATTTCCTGAATGATTGTCCCCTTCTCTTTTGCCAACTCTCCCTCAGGTAATAATGGTTCACAAACCAGTTGACTCACTACATCTAAACCCTTCTCCATTTGATCTTTGGCCACTTTAACCCAAAAACCTGTAAAGTCGGTCCAGGTAAACGCATTCTGTCTTCCTCCGATTCCATCAATCACCTTGGTTATATCATTCACCTTTGGGTACTTATTGGTCCCCTTAAAAACAAAGTGCTCCAAAAAATGAGCCACCCCCCATTTACCCTCAAATTCATCCTTAGAACCCGCCCTAATCATCACCAACACCGTCAAAGCCTCTGTCTCCATCGGTACCAACACTACTTCCAAACCGGAACTCAACCGCTTCAACTCAAACTTCATACCGAACATTATAAATCACCAACCTTAATTACCAAAAAATCTTCCAAACAAGCCACCACCATCAGTGCTCGTTCCTTCAACTTCAGACTCATCTCCCTGGCCATCATCATCTCTATCTTCTCTTCTTTCCTCCACTCGCTCCTTAATCTCTTCCCTTCGCTCCTCAAACCTCTTCCTAAGCGCTTCTCTCCGCTGTTCCATCCTTTCCCTAGCTTCCTCACGCCTTTCCTCAAAACGCCTCACCGCCGCTTCACTCGCCTCTACTTCGTCATCATCCTCCAACTCTCCCGACTCACTTGCTTCTAATCTTCTTTCCTCCAAATCCTGCAACCTCTCCAACAACCTCTCTGCCGTCTCAGACCTTTTCTCACCGATCCTCTTAATTCGTTCGTCGAGCCTTTCCAACCTTCTTTGGTGCCTTTCCTGCATCCTTTTTAAGATTGACTCCAGTCTTTCCGGATTATTGCTACTTTCAATTCTCTCAATCAACACCTGCTCCTGTTCCGCAAACTTAGCCTCCAACTCCGCCTGTTTCTCCTCAGATCGGGTCAACCACAACTGAATATTCTGTGACACTCTCATCCATGCCCATCGCAAACCAAAAAAACTTGAATCCGGATTAGGCACAATCACTCCAGGTCCAACACTTCCCACCGTTGTCCCTGAACCACTCGCATCTTGAGCCAAAACCGGACCAGCGCCAACTCCCAAAACCAAGACCAACATCACCGCTAAAAACAACTTACTCATGATACATATACTGCCTTACTCAACAAAATCTGTCAATCCCAGATTTATTCAACGCCCATCTAACCACCATTTTTTCCCATCACTCACGATGACTACATCTCCATCATTATCGGTTCTCAAAACTCTAGATCCAACTACATCAAAACGTTTCGTAACATCTCCACTCGGATGTCCATAACTATTATTTTTACCCACCTCAACTACTGCTAACCTGGGTCTAACCGCTTTTACAAAGTCTTCCGAAGACGAGTATTTAGACCCATGATGCGCTACTTTCAAAACTTGAACTGGCATTATCACTCCCATCCTCAAGAGTGCTTGCTCCTCTTTTTCTCCCAAATCCCCGGTAAACATAGCCGTAAACTCCCCAAACGATAATCTCATAACAACTGATATTTGGTTAACATCACCGCTATACTCCCCCAGAACTTTTGCATCTCCTTTTCCGTACCAAACCGCCGCCAAATTCCCTTCTTTTTCCTCAGGCCACAAGACCTTAAACTCCAATTTTCCCAACTTAAAAACCTCACCGGCCTTCGGAATGTGCACTTTTATTCCCCGCTCTCTCACTGCCTGAACCAGCCTCGTGAAATCTTTTCCTGTACCATTCACTCCGTTCGCCACCAATAATCCAATCTCATACCGTCCCACCACCTCGTCCAATCCCCCTAGGTGATCTTTTTGTGGATGGGTATTCACCACCATCTCAATCTTCCGATCCCAAAAAGGAACGTGATCCGCCAGACAACCCATCACCCCTTCTCCTGAAGGACCACCATCAATCAACACCTGAACCGATTTCCAGATTATCAACTCCGCGTCTCCCTGACCCACATCACAAAAGACCACCCTCAAATCATTGCTCGGCCATTGTGTTACTACCCAAAACCCCAAAATCAAAAACAACATCACCATCTTCCATCTCACTTCCTCATCATACAAAACCCCAAACGACACCTAACTGTAGAACCAAATCAAGCAAACACCATTATCAGCTTCACAAACAAATGCCCCACTGCATAAGTAAACGGCACTACCACTCCCCCTAATGGTTCCCACAACAACCCCAACAGTAACTGCATCACCCCTAAACCCATCATCATTGGCACCAAAGGTAAAACCAAAACATTGACCAAAGGCGAAATCAAACTCACCCGCCCAAAATACCACCAAATCAACGGCCCAGTTGTTATTTGCGCCGCTAAAGTCGGTATCAATTCCGTTTTCAAAACTAAACCAACCCCTCTTATATCCATCACCTTCTCAAAACTCTGACGCAAAATTGGTTCCAACCATACCAATCCCATTGTTGCCGCTACCGACAACTGAAAACTAATCGACTCCAGTATCTCCGGCTCCATCATCACCATTCCCCACACTGCTAGCGACAACAACCATCCTGTCGCTGTCGGCCTCCCTAGCGCCCGCGCTGTAAACACCAAACCAGCCATTATCACTGCCCGCACCACCGGCGGTTCCCCTCCAGCCAACATCGCGTAAAACATCATTCCTGCCACTGCCACAACTGTTGCTTTTGATCTTTTCATCCAATAAATCAGCACATTGAATAACACCGTCCCTATCACTACCACGTTATATCCACTTGCCACCACCACATGAACCGTGCATGTCCTCACTAATG
>CAYIUD010000041.1:0-5367 GCA_964366265.1 uncultured Pseudomonadales bacterium
TTTTTCCAACATGACATGTTTTGCTATTACGTTAATTGCCAAGTAAAGCGACCATGTAATGGAACAGTGATGGCAACATACGGTACGTTTAAAGATCCCCAACAACTTCGAAGGTTCTGTCTTAGAAGAATCCATTACTCAGGAGATACAATCCAAAACATCGTCGTCCATGCCGGTTGGCACTATACCTATATGACCGGAGGCGATCCGAAAAGAATCAGAACCAAGATCGAAAGTTTTTTTCATTCTCAAGAATTTCTCCCCATTCTCGGCAGCGACGAGGAAATCAAAGAAAAAATGCTGAATCATTCCAACCTCTTTCGCAATCCTCCGGAGTGGAAACAATCAATTGTCGATATAAGCCAAACCAAACCCAAATCGATGGACCAGTTTTTAGAGAAATATCCCCAATTCTTCTTTAAAGAGACGGCATGAAACTAAAAAATCGTCTCGAACTGGCCAGGTACTTTGCCCAACTTGGGTTCACTTCCGGCGCCGAAATTGGCGTCGCCGAAGGCCGCTATTCCCAAGTCCTCTGTCAAAACATTCCCGATTTGAAGCTAATTGCAGTCGATTCTTGGGACAACTATCGCACCATCAGACGAGCAGTTGGTTCCAGCAAAACCGGCGAGGAGCTGACTAAAGAAAGACTATTACCATTCAAGGCCATAATTATTAAAAAAACCAGTATGGATGCCGTCAAAGACATTACTGACGAGTCGTTAGACTTCGTCTATATTGACGCCGACCACAGTTATCAAGCCATCAAAGACGACATCCGCGAGTGGAGCAAAAAAGTCAGAAAGGGCGGCATCGTCTCCGGCCACGACTACTATATTTTTCCCAATTCCGGTAGCAAAGACGTCATCAATGCCGTCGATGAATACGTCAAAGAACACGGACTTAAGCTCCTGACCACCGACTGGGACGAAAACTACAAACGCTGGGACGAAAGACAACCCAGTTGGTACTTCTTCAAATGAGCTGGCTATCGTGGCCTCTTAAAGTCATCATATAAATGATGAAACAGTCCCTTTGGATTCAGATCATAATCCCTGTGAAATCTGCCTACCGGGAACATGTAAATATTACTCCCAAAAACTCCGGGGTTTAGTCCCCTCTCCGCCGCCAATTGATTCCATTTAATTCTGAAGTTTGACTCATCTCCACCCTGAGGCCGACCGGTAAGACAGTATTTCAGGTCGTATCCACCCAGTTCATCAAAAAGGGTTTTTTTGATTGCATAAGTATTTTCATGGACGCTGGCATACAACCCCCTACTTCTCCTCAGTCTGTTCATATCCATACCATATTCTTCCAGCACCTTCGGCTCCTGACTCAAGCTGCCATCTTCCAACAAAACCCCAAAGAATCGACGAAAATTCATTCGATCACCGCTAAAATGATAAACATCCTTGATCGCTTCTCGGGAAATAATATGGTCAATATCCGTCGCAAACAGGTATTCTCCTTTTGCAATTTTTGCACCCATATTACGGGCCAACCCCTGAGTCCACGGCCGTTTGTCATTTGTATGCAACAAGGTTAGATTCTTAAGCTCATAGTCATTTCTATTATGAGGAGGATCACTGCCATCATCGACAAAAATAAATTCAATATCATTGGGCAAATTCATCTTGTTAAAATGTCTTACCTGCCTTGCCACCGCACCATACGACTCAAGAAAAGCTATCAATATAGATATTTTCACCTCAATATACTAACATGTGCCCAAATACTTCAAAAACCATGAAAAAAATCTTTCTCGATGTTGGCGCACACGTTGGCGAAACACTTCAAATAGCATTAGAAGACAGATATGCCTTCGACCAGGTCTACTGTTTCGAACCGATCCCTGAATGTTGCGACATCCTCAGAACTAATCAGGACAAAAGAGTCGTCGTCTGTGAATACGGTTTATGGAACGAGACCTGTACCAAAAAGATTTTTGGGTCTACTAATCCGGGGGCTTCGCTTTTTGAAGATCGGTTTCGTCGCCGCGTCTCTTCACGGGATGTCAAATTAGTCAGTGCCAGCGACTGGTTTAGCCAAAATCTTCAAACAGACGATCAGGTTTATCTCAAACTTAATTGCGAAGGTTCTGAGTGCGCCATTCTCGATGATTTAATTACGACCGGAGAATATAAAAAAATTAAAGTTTTAATGGTCGATCTTGATGTACGCAAGATACCGTCACAAAGACACTTATTGGCTGAAATGAAACTCAAACTTCAGGGTTTGGGTATTCCAAAGATTTATTATATTGATGAAAATCCCAAAGGACGGTTGGCACACAACCACTTCACCCGCTATTGGTTAGACGACAACTCCGAATCGTCATTTTCAGACCTGAGTCATGCCATGGGCACGATGGGGTTAATTTCCAATAAATACAGTCTTGATTTAGCACCCAAATCCCCGATCGAGATACCTGGAGTCGGCAGAGAGCACCTGGCCGAGTGGCTAAGCGAACTTAATTTCAAAACCGGCGTCGAGGTCGGTGTCGCTTTTGGCGAATACTCACTCATTCTCTGCCAGAAAAATCCCCAAATGAAAATCTATGGTGTCGATCCCTACCTTCGCTATCAAGGCTACAAAGACTACGTCAAAGACGAAACTTTCACCAAGCTCTACCTACAAGCCGAAAAGAGCTTAAGGAACTTTCCTAAATACATCTTCCTCAAAGAGTTCAGTCTTTCGGCCCTCAAAAGATTCCCGAACGACTCACTCGATTTTGTCTACATTGATGCCAACCATGAAGAACCCTACATCACTCAAGATCTCGAAGGCTGGTATCCCAAGATTAAGTCCGGCGGCATCATCGCCGGGCACGACTACATCCGCGCCCACCATACCCGCTGTGACGTTATCGGCGCCCTTAACCGCTTTACCATCAGCCACAAAATTAACCCCTGGTTTCTTCTGGGTTCGAGTGCAAAAACCCCAGAACAATATCGAGACGGTACCCGATCGTGGATGATCATTAAGCCATAATCAATCGAAATGACCATTGCTGTTATCACCGCCAACCTAGGAAACTTCGACCCCCAAATCGACTACGTCGACCAGTCTCTGCCTTACGACTTTTATCGTTTCACCGACGCCAACTTCCCACCCAGAATCTGCTCGATGACTCCCCGCCTCCAAGCCAGAATCGTCAAAATCTTTGGTTGGCAAATGGTTCCCCCACACGACTACTATCTCTGGATTGACTCGTCTTGCATTCTTTCCCACCACGACTCGCTTAAATGGTTCATTGATCACTGCAAGGGCGCTGATATGGCCGTCTTCAAACATAACGAACGCAATACTATTCAGCAGGAAGCCGACTTCCTTAAAACCAAGTTAGCTCAGAACTCTAAATACTTAACCCCCCGCTACAAAAATGAATTAATCGACGAACAGTTATCTGCCATTCATGCCAACAAAACTTTTATCGACGACAAGCTATTTGCCACCACCGCCCTAATTTATAAAAATACACTCACCGTCAGAAACGTCATGTTCCACTGGTGGTATCACACTTCCCGTTTCCATTCAATCGACCAGCTTTCTCTCCCTTTCGTCCTCTTTGAACAAAAATGTCCCTTCAACATCATCCCTTACGACTACCTAAAAATACCTTACCTCGAACACATCAGAAAAAGAAAAAATAAACACGCTACCATCAGTTTCATCATTCCCACCGTGGGTAGACCCAGTCTCCAAAAAACTATCGACTCCATCGAAAAATGGCCCGGCGATGAAGTCCTGGTCATCCAACACACTCCCCCTTCGGGCAACTGGGGCAACGCCGAAAGACAAGAGGGCACCGACAAAACCAAGTGCGACTATCTGGCATATATTGACGATGATGACGTCTATGTCAAAGGCCATCGAGCTATCATGGATCAAGCCATCAGAGAAAACCCTAATGGCAATCCAATTCTTTTTAAAATTAAGTATCCTAATGGTAGAATCCTCTGGGAAAAGAAATGGGTCAAAAACGGCAACGTCAGCACCCAGATGATCTTAGTCAAAAATAACAAATCCATGCTTTACCATTGGGACCAACAGCACACTTGGGCCGACTTTCAGTTTATTAACCGCTGGCAGTGGCCTGCCAAGTCCATTGACTGGCGTAACGAAGTGCTCGTCCTCATGGGGCATAACGACGAGAAACACGAACAAAAATTAACTTTTTTAGCAGCCCGTCAGAAAGGCATCCTTAAATGAAAATATCCATCCAATACGGTAGTCACTTACCTATTTTAACCAAAATCGTTGGTATGACTGACGGGCCGATCTTGGAGCTGGGCATCGGCCTCTATAGTACTCCCTATCTCCACTACGCCTGTCTACCCACCAAACGCAAACTGGTCTCCTTTGATAGCTCAGAATGGTGGATCCGTTACTTCAGGGACTGCCGCAGTGACTTTCATGAAGTAAACTTTATCGACGATTGGGATAAGTTACCAATCAACAACTTCTACGACGTCGTTTTCGTCGATCATGCACCTGACCATCGACGATCTATCGAGGCCGGAAAGATGGCTAATTTTGCCAAATATGTCATTCTCCACGATAGCCAACCTGAAAACGACCAGGCCTACAACTATCCCAATATCTACCCCCTCTTCAAATACCGTTATGACTACCAGGCCGTCCTTCCCCACACCACCATTCTCAGTAACTTCATTAATTTAAATGATTTTTCCGTCTAGACATCATGAGAATTAGAATCAAATATGGCAGTTACCTGCCCATCCTCACTAAAATCGTCGAAATGACGGATGGTCCTATCCTTGAATTGGGAATCGGTTTGTATAGCACTCCCTATCTGCACTACGCCTGTCTGCCCACCAAACGCCCACTTGTCTCTTACGAGAACTCACCGGAATGGGTCCGCTATTTCCGCGACTGTCGCAATGACTTTCATGAAATCAACTTCATTGAAGATTGGGATAAATTGTCAACCAATACCTTCTTTGACGTGGCTTTCGTTGATCATGGTCCACCTCTTCGACGCTCCATCGAAGCCAAAAAACTGATCAATTTCACCAAATATATAATTCTTCACGATTCTGAACCAGAAAACGACCAACACTACAAATACTCAGAGATCTATCCCCTCTTTAAATACCGCTATGACTACAAAGATAGCTTTCCCCACACAACTGTCGTCAGTAATTTTATCGATCTATCTGATTTTAGAATATGAGCGAAATGGAAATATCCCTCAAATACGGAAGCCACTTACCTATACTGACTAAAGTAGTCAACCTAACCAATGGCCCAATTTTAGAACTTGGCATGGGTTTGTACAGCACCCCCTTCCTCCATTTCACCTGTTACTCGACCAAGCGCAAATTGGTCTCTTTCGAAAGA
>CAYIUD010000042.1:0-5255 GCA_964366265.1 uncultured Pseudomonadales bacterium
CCCCACCGCCAATACCCAACAACCAATTCCACCCCAAACCCCCCCTTTTACACTTGCGTCCTCCAGCCACAACCTACCTCCTTTATCCATGACCCAATTCTAACACTATCCTCAAAGAATCCGCCTAAATACTCTCACCCCACCCTCTCTCATTACCTCTGTATATAACGCCGAAACATAAGAATTAAGTTCCTCAAATTTTTCTTCATTCTGATCTATCACGATGACTTTTGGCTCATATTTTTTAATTGCCTCCATTGTCTCTTTCCATCCATCAAAATCCTTAATATGATAAGCAACTGTATATCTCCCTACTGGCAACCGTTCACTTAATGCATATATCGCTGGTTCCGTTCCCCAAACAAAAATTCTCTCATCTTTATCAGTTTGCAATCGTATATATTTTGCAATCCGTTCATTCCTCAATACCCCCTCCCCCCAGAAACTTTCGTATTCAACCCTAGATTTATCTCCGATCACATACCTCGCAAAATTCTCATAGTAAGGCCAACTCTGGTAGTACCAATAATCGTACTTCCAAATTGTCAAACCCACTGTCACCATCAACCCTCTCCCTACCACCCATTTCCACAGATCTTTCTTGACGAGCATCAAGCCTATCAATAAAGAACCTGGAACCAAAATCTGAATCATGTAATGCGGATACGGTCTCCCGGATAAATTGGCTCCAAACAAAGCCATCACTAACCATAAACCTACTAACCCAAACTCATATCCAAGCCTTTTTCTCATTAACCACAATCCCACCATCCAAACTACTACCGCCAACCCCCTCTGAAACAACCCACTCTCATAAAATGGCCTCACCTCACTCCCCCCCCACGAAGCCAAATAGCCAATATTCTGCCCCAATGCCGACCTCAAGTACACTTCACCTGCTCCCAAAACAAAATAATAAGCAATACTCAGTAATACTGGTGTCAAAAATCCTACCAACAATAACCAAATTTTTCTGTCAAATATCTTCTTAATAACCTCAGCTATTCCTTTAGCCCGATACACTATCAACCAAAACCCTACCCCCACCATATCAAAGAAAACCGGCACCTTAAATAGAAAACCAATTGCAAACAATATCCCGACCCAAAAATATCGCCAACTTGTAACTTGTAACTTGTAACTTGTAACTAACAAGAGCACTGCTCCTGTTATTGGCATAATCATAAAAATCTCCCCATTAGCAATATTCCCCTCAATCAAAGGCACCGAACTAAAAATCCCAAACAAAACTGTCACCAGTGTCACCAACCATTTTTTTTTAATCAACCTCTCTGCCAGCTTCCATATCACCGCCACATTAACCAAATTCCAAATCATCAAAATCAATCGGAACCACATTACGTTTCCAGCTACTGCCGCCATCAGGTACAGCAACGGTGGTTTGTTGTCATGAATATCTCGATAAAACACCAACCCCTTCCTCAATCCTTGACCCAAAACCAAATAAATATCCTCATCTGCGTATCTGTTCGGCTCAAACAACGTCGGCAAACGCAAAACCGCCACTCCAATCAAAATAAAAATCAAGATCTCATATCTTTCGACAAAATCGCAAAACTGCCTAACAAATTTATTTTTTCTTTGCATTCCACCAACTAAATCTTAACTCCCCAAATTGTTTATATTCCGTCACTTTATACCCCGGAATCTCAATCTCGCCAACTGACTCGCTCGATATTATTCCCAATCTCCCCTTTATTTTAGGAATTTTGGCAACAGTATCCTCGCTCTTCATTTGAGCCGTCCCTACATACAAAGGTAAGGGTTCTCCTGGAACGTAAATCGGTGCCGGAATTCCATAGTATTTACTTTCCCATAGATGGTGTGATCGCCCATTATAATTCAACAAAAAATCATCCTCAGTCCTCACCTCTTTAATGTAATTCGCCATCTCTCGAAATGGCCTTTTCCCTGGATGGGTAAACTGATTAAAACTTTGATACCCATAAACCATCATCAACAAAACCAATACCGGCCACACCCATTTCTTACTCCCCAAAACCAGCAAAATCACCATCCCTACTGCCACTGACAATAAATAACGGTCATAAAAAATCGGCGTCACCAAATAAGACACGACGTAAGCTAACACCACTGGCGCCAAAAAAATCACCATTAGCCCAATCCAACTTTTTCCAACTTTCTTCCATCCCTTTCCTTTCAAAATTACTGCTACGACTAAACCTGTTACTACCCACCATTCTTTTTTTACTCCCCCAACCACAAACTTCAAAATTAACAAACTGACTTCACTCGTTGTCGGCACACTTAACCAAAAACCACCACCTTTAACCTTAGATATTTGTAGATACATTGGATAAAGCCAAGGCAGATATCCAATTCCAATCGCTAAAAAAGGCCACAACTGCCTCAAATATTTTTTCAGTTTCTTCCACTCACACTCACTTATCAAAAACCATAAAAATTCTCCCATGATCGTAAACATCCCAAAATGGTGGGTATATAAGGCCATTAACGAAAATAAAACATACCATCCCCATTTCTTCCTTACAAAAAAATACACCGACCCTAGAACCGTAAAATTGAGCAAAGCATACATCCGCCATTCAAACGCAAACGGCATCAAGAAAGGCGTCAAAAACACCAATCCAAAACCCAAAAAGGCATTTATTTTATCTTTCTCAATCTGGTAAATTATTCCTCCAGCAAATCCTGCCGCTCCTAACATCAACAACAAAGACAAACTCCGCAAACTCACTTCGTCAAAACCAAACATTCTTCCCCAAATCCACCCCAGAATATAAAACAACGGCGGCGCCGTATCTCTCATCACAATCCCCATTGTCTCCCCAAAGGACCGCATCACCGCTAAGGCAGAAAAACCCTCATCTCCCCACAAACTCTCATTCCACTGCGTTAGCATAAATTTATCCTATCAAACCTTCTCGGTCACCCGATACTCAATATACTTACCCATCATCAGTCTTGTATGTGCCTCCAACCCTGGTAAGGCGGTAAAAAACAAACCCACCACTGGCAGTAATACAAACTCAAATGGCGATAACACTTTTTTCCACCATGGCAAATCTTTCACTCCTGGTCTCACTTTCATATCTACAAAAATTACCATTATCAAAGCTACCAACGACGCCGTCAAAATTGCCGAGGCCACTTGGGGTAGGGTTCTCCCGATAATCGTTCGCGAGAAATTAGGATTAAGCAGTGGCGGTAATGTTGCTCCCAAGGTAATTGCAAACCAATTTACCGGCCATAAAAAATGATCCTCTAACACTTTCATCACCCGTAATGTTTTGTCCCAGAAAGGCGCCCTTGTATCCAAAAAATAATTTTTCAAAAAATACGCATCATCACTCGCTCCCCAAGCCCAACGTTTTACCTGTTGATAGGTGTTATCAAACGTTTTAATAAAAGAGGACGACTCAGCCGCATCCGCATAAATTGGTAAGAAAATTGGTTCCACTTCTACTTCTCCTCCAGTTGCAAAATAGGCCTTAAAAAACATTCGATAATCCTCCGGAATCACGTCAGTATCCCAATAGCCAACCTGATCCATCAACTTCAAAGACAAAGTGTAAGTCGAAAAATTAATCAACCGCTCTGGTCTCATCAAAATTCCCAGTTGGACAATTGACGAAGTTCGGTTAAACACCCTCATCATCCAAGGAATATCTTCAATGTTGTTGTAATAAAGGATCGCTCCTTGCCAAATTCTTCTGTATCTCTGCGGCGAGTCTAAAAACTTATATGTTAATGCCGCCATGTGATTATGATGCATTTGTACATCCGAATCAGCCGAGGATATCGTCATGTAATCAATTTTCCAATCATCCTTGTGTTTCGCTTTCCAAATTTGTCTAAAAGTTTTTGCACCCCAAGCCGCGTTTGACGACTTACCAACTACCTCACCTGCTATTCCCGCCGGATGAAAGGAAAAAATCAGTTCGTCAAATACCTTTTCATATTTTTTCTCCAAAGCCTTAACTCTCGACTCATTAGTCTCCTTTCCTGCCCGTTCCTCAAACGCTATTACTGGAATGATTTGTTTACTTGGAAAAGTTTGTTTAGCCAAGGCCTCCAAATTTCTCTCCAATGTGTGTAATGGCTCTTTATATGTTGGAATTATCACTACATGTCTTACTTTTTTCCAGTCCTCAAACCCCTCTACGTCTCCCATCCAATCGTACTTCATTGCCGCCTCCATTCGATAAAAAGCCAAAGTTGAAAAAATCGCCATCGACACTGAACGGTAGAACCAATACACATCAAAAGTAATGATGTAATAAGCCACTCCAATTGGCCAGACAAATGACCCCCAAACCGGGAACAAAATCATACTCCACGAAACAAAGCCGGGCAAAATTTCCAGGGACCTCTGTGCCAATCTTGGCTTCTTGACGATCAAATATCTAAAAGGCCTTAATAAGAAATCCATTTATTTTTTTAAGCCAAACAATTGATAAGCATTTTTTGTCGTTTCCCCTTCAATTTCCTCCATCGATTTTCCTAACACATCAACTAAAAACTCTGCCGTAATTCTAACATTGGCTGGTTCATTTCTCCCTCCCCGTTTCTCTCCAGGTGCCAAATATGGTGCATCCGTCTCCAAAAGCAATCTATCCAACGGTACTTTTTTTACCAAAGTTCGCAGATCCTTCGCTGATTTATAAGTAATGTTCCCACAAAAACTCACACAAAAACCTTTTTCTAACACATATTCCAAAAACTTTTCATTCTCTCCAAAACAATGGAACTGACCCAACGGTAAATGTTCTAATCCCTCAAAAACCTCTTTGATCTCTTCGCCTGCACTTCGGCTGTGAATCATTACTGGCAATTTCATCGCTTCCGCCAACCTTAACTGCATCTCAAACAATTCTACTTGTTCCTTTTTAGTTTTTTTGTCCTTATCCCAATAAAAATCAAGCCCAATCTCCCCAATTCCTACTACCTTTTTACTGCTTTCAATCAACTCTACCAACTCATCCACGCTCACAATTGTATTAGGGTGGCTTATCACCACTTCTGGATGCACTCCCACCAAGGCGTAAACCCCCTCAAACTGCTCTGCAATCTCAATTGCTCTCTTAGAATCTGTAATATTTAACCCTGGATCAATTATTTTATCTACCCCCGCTTCTTTAGCCCGTCCAACTACACCACCTAAATCACCCGCAAACTTTTCGTCACTCAAATGGCTATGGGTATCGATCATTTAGCTTAATCTTGGTAATAATGACTCGCCTTTAACAATC
>CAYIUD010000043.1:0-5234 GCA_964366265.1 uncultured Pseudomonadales bacterium
GGGAGAGCAGATAATGGTTGATTGTGGAATGTTCCAAGGATTGGGAGCGGATGAGAAGAATCGAGCGGAGTTGATTGATGATGGTTTAACGGGAGTGATTTTGACTCATGCTCATTTGGATCATTGTGGGAGATTGCCATTGTTGGCGGGGAAGGATTTGGGGGAAGGAATATACATGACTCCAGCAACGAGAGATTTGTTGGAAATTGTATTGTTTGATGCGGCTAAGATTGCGGAGAACGATGGTGAAGCGGATCCCCTTTATAAGAGTGATCAAGTGGTTCAGATATTAGGGATGGCAAAAATGCTTGAGTATGGCAAATGGCAGAAAATGGGGAGTAATTTTGAGTTTAGATTTTTGGATGCGGGGCATATTTTAGGGTCAGCGAGTGTGGAGCTTAAAGTCAAAGATGGGGATAGAACACGAAAGGTGGTGTTTTCGGGTGATTTGGGCAATGAGCCAAGTCCGATTGTGCGAGAAATTGAGCAGCCAGAAGAGGCAGAAATAGTAGTGATGGAGACAACTTATGGTGATCGGGAGCATGAGGAGAGAGGAAAAGAGATAGAGATGTTGGAGAAGATTTGTCAGGAGGTTGATAAGAGCAAGGGGACGGTGTTGTTGCCGGCATTTTCGTTGGAGAGGACTCAGGAGTTACTGCACATTTTTGATCATTTGAAAAAGGAGGGGAAGATTGCAGAAAATTTTTTGGTAGTTTTGGATTCGCCGATGGGGATAAAGGCGACGACGGTGTTTGAAAAGTACGCAAAGGATTTTAATGAGGAATTGAGAAAGCATTTTGAAAGTGACGATCCGTTTGATTTTCCGGGGTTAATGATTGTCGAAAGTTCTAAACAGAGTAAGGAGGTGAATAACATGATTGGGGCAAAGGTGATTGTTGCCGGGTCGGGAATGATGAGCGGAGGGCGAATTGTTTATCATGCGGCAAGATGGTTGCCAGACGAGAAAACAATACTAGTGTTTAGTGGTTATCAGGCTAAGGGGACTTTGGGAAGAGAAATAAAGGAGGGGAAAAAGGTGGTGGGGATAATGGGGAGAGAGATCGAGGTGAAGGCGAGATTGGAGGAGATTACGACGATGAGTTCGCACGCAGACAAGAAGCAGTTGAAAAGTTGGTTTGGAGGAATTGAAGGAGTGAAGAAAGTATTTCTGATTCATGGTGAGAAGGAAGGCAGGGATGGTATTGAAAAAGAGCTGAAAGGAATAGGGGTAGTGAAACCAATGATGGGTGACGAGGTGGAGGTGTAGTTGGCGGGAGGATAAGAATATGGGATAATGTAGGGGAACGTTTAAATAGATCTTGAAGGAGATTTTGCTGATGCCGCGAGAAATCGGATATAAGGACGCCGGTGATCGAGTGATTGTAGTTAACAGGGTAGCGTTTGGAATTCACGGAACAGTGTATATCAACGATGGCTTTGGCGAGGTGGTTGTTGATCTTGATGATGGGAGAACCTTTCAAGGATATGAGGAGAGGGATCTGATCTATGAAGATGAAGAATTACCTGAGGAAGAGGTGTTTGAGGAGACAGGTGAGGAGCCGGAAATCAGATTTTTGATTGGTCCGGATGGAGAGATGAAGCGGATTGGTCAGCATCTCGGTGGAGTGATTTATGATTGAAGAAGGAAAGGCTGACTTGGTTGTCGGCCTTTTTTGTGTTTCAATAGGGAGATTATGTACACGGAAGTAATATTTGATATTGAAACCCAAAAGTTGTTTGATCAGATTGATGATCCGAAGAACTTGCCGGATTTGAAAGTGAGTGTGGTGAGTGCATACAAGAGAAGATTGGATGGAAATTTGCGGGAAGTTGGGGGAGAGATGGCGAGTTTTTGGCCCCCCTTCGCCGAAGGCTTCGGAGGGGCAAGTATTAGTGAGGATCAATTGAAGAAAATGGGTGGTTTCATTGATATGAGTTTGTTGTGGCAATGGTTAGCTGGGGCGGACATAGTGATTGCTTTTAACACATTGAGATTTGATGCGCCGGTGTTGAAGCCGTACTTGCCAGGGGATGTGATGAGGTTGCCGCATTTTGATATTTTGGAGAAGGTGAAAGCAGTAATCGGCCACAGATTGAGTTTGGATGCTTTGGCAAAAGAGACGTTGGGAGAAAATAAATTGGCGAATGGATTGGCGGCGGTGGATTGGTGGAATGCGGGTGACGAGGAGAGTTTGGATAATTTACAGAAATATTGTGAGATGGATGTAATGGTGACCAAGAAACTTTATGATGTGGGGCTACGGGGGGAGAAACTAAAATATGTGAGTAAATGGAATGAACCGAAAGAATTTGAGGTAGACTTTTCATATCCAAAAAAAGAAGAGGAGTTTCAGTTGGGGTTGTTTTGAGGTAGGATGAGGCTATGAATGGAGAAGAAAAAGTTTATTTTGGAGAAAAAATTGAAAGTAAAGAAACAGATTTGGAAAAGATTAAGGTTTGGTTGGGAGAGCGTGATCTGGGACAGAAATTGGCGGTGAACATTGGTGGGGCGGGTGAAAAAGTGAATGCGATAAGAAAGGAAGTAATTGACAGTGGAGGTAAGTATTTGGTGATTGATCCGGAAGTAGAAACAAGAGTAGAAGACGGGTTGAGGGCAAGTTTGAAGGGTGGAGTGGCGGCTTTTATTGAATTCAAAAATAATGAAGTAATTAAATTTGCTTCGCCACTAGACGACTTGGGAACTAAGGCTGATGTAATTGAACTGAATTATGTGTTGGGAAGAATGCCAATACCGGATGGAGTGAGTTTTTTGAATTATTTGCGGGAGTTTTTGAGTGATAAAGGAGAGATTGTGATTCGTAATTCTAGTTTTATATTGCCACAACTTTTAGGTTTGGGTTCGGTTGGTGAGTTAAGAGCATATGGTTGGGAGGTTGAGAACAAGAAAATTGAGAAAAATGATTTTGAATCTGAATATCATGAGGGAATGGGGTCAATGGCGGTGAAGCTGATTTTGCGGTCGAAGGGTTGAGTAAATAATTGCGGAGAGAATCAACTTGGAGTAGGATACTCGGTGAAATGGCTTTGGAAATAACTAATCTGAGGGTGAAAATTGGGAATAAAGAAGTGTTGAAAGGGGTGGATATAAGGGTGGAGAAAGGTGAGGTGGTGGCATTAATGGGGCCGAACGGATCAGGGAAATCAAGTTTGGCATACGCGGTGGCGGGGCATCCAAACTACAAAGTGATAAGAGCTCAGGGCTCAGAGCTCAGCATGGATGGGGAGAGTTTGTTGGATAGGACACCGGATGAACGGGCGAGAATGGGGTTATTTTTGGCGTTACAGTATCCGGTGGCGATTTAGGGGGTGACAGAGAAAGAAATGCTGCTGGCGTCAATTAGGGAAAGGAAGATAGATAAATCGGCATTGGAATTGCGGAAGGAGGTGGAAAAGGAGGCGGAGGGGTTGGGAGTGAGTGAGGAGTTGTTGAAACGATCAATTAACGATGGGTTTAGCGGGGGAGAGAAAAAGAAAATGGAGATTTTGCAGATGAGGATTTTGAAGCCAAAGTATGCAATTCTGGACGAAACAGATTCAGGTTTGGATATTGACGCGTTGAGGACAGTAGCTAAAGGAGCAAGATCGATGGTGGGAGAGTTTGGAACGGGGATGTTGGTGATTACCCATTACCAACGGATTTTGAAGTACCTGAAACCGGACCGGGTGGTGATTCTTAAAGATGGGGTGATTGTGAAAGAGGGAGATGGTAAGCTGGTGGAAGAATTGGAGAAGAAGGGTTACAAATTGCTAGAAAAATAATATGGATGGAACGCCTGAAATGTCTCAAGGAGTTGATGAGGGGTCCTGGAAACCGGAAGTTATTAGGGAGCGAATTGAGGATTTGAGACGGGAAGCGGAAGGAGAAAATGGGTTTGGGGTAGATCATTATTTTAGGACGTTGATAGGTGAAATAGTGATTTGGGTTGATTGGGAAGAAAGGTTAAAGGAGAATGAGGCAAAAAAATTGTTGGAAGAGGTGGTGAATAAAGGAAAAGAAACTAATTTTGGGTTTTTGTCAGGAGGTAAAAGCTATAAAAGAGAACAGATTGAGAATGAAATGAAAGTGGAATGGAAAGAGTACATGAATGGAGCTCTGGGTGGTTCTGTAATGAGTAAATGGAAGAAGGAAGATTGGAGTCCGT
Organism: uncultured Pseudomonadales bacterium; assembly: GCA_964366265.1. Lineage (GTDB taxonomy): Bacteria > Patescibacteriota > Microgenomatia > UBA1400 > Chazhemtobacteraceae > CAYIUD01. Next base: position 4,164 of record CAYIUD010000043.1, read on the forward strand.
TTGGGGAAGAAAAAAAGAATGAGTAGATTTGCGAAGATTGTGACCAAGGAGGAGGAAGGATTGGAGGGATTGGATGTTGGTTACAAGCTGGGTCATAGTGATGAGATTGAGTATGAGATAAAGACCAAGAAGGGATTGACGGAGAAGGTGGTGCGAGATTTGTCGAAGCGGAAGGGAGAACCAAGGTGGATGTTGGAATACCGACTGGCGGCGTTGAAGAGATATTTGATGATGCCGATACCAAAATGGGGAGGAAACATTGATGAGGTAGATTTTGAGAATATCCACTATTATCTGCGGCCCAAAGGAACGGAGGCGAAGAACTGGGATGAGGTACCTGAAAACGTACGACAAACTTTTGAAAAGATTGGGGTGCCTCAGGCGGAGAGGGAGTATTTGGCGGGGGTGAAGGGGCAGTTTGACAGTGAGGTGATTTATGGGAGTTTGCGGGAGAGTTTGGCAAAAAAGGGAGTAGTGTTTTTGTCGATGGATGAAGGACTGAAACAGTATCCAGAAATTGTGAAGAAATATTTTGGAACGATTGTGCCGATGGGAGACAACAAGTTGGCGGCACTGAATAGTGCGGTGTGGTCGGGAGGGTCGTTTGTGTATGTACCCAAAGGAGTAGACGTGGGGTTGCCGTTGCAAGCATATTTCCGAATCAACAGTGAAAATGCGGGTCAGTTTGAGCGGACGCTGATTGTGGCAGAAGAGGGAAGTAAAGTGCACTATGTGGAGGGGTGTTCCGCACCCGCTTACTCATCCGGATCGTTACATTCGGCGGTGGTAGAAATTGTGGTGAAGCCGAGAGCTCGGGTGCAGTACACCACAGTGCAAAATTGGTATAAAAATGTGTTTAACTTGGTGACGAAGCGGGCATGGGTAGAGGAAGAAGGAGAGATGAGGTGGATTGACGGAAATTTGGGATCACATTTGACGATGAAGTACCCATCTTGTGTGTTGGCAGGAAAAGGAGCTAAAGGTGAAACATTATCGATTGCTTGGGCGGGGGAGGGTCAACATCAGGATGCAGGGGCAAAAATGATTCATTTGGCGCCAAATACCAGTAGT
>CAYIUD010000044.1:0-765 GCA_964366265.1 uncultured Pseudomonadales bacterium
AAATATTGAGAAGAGGAAGAGGGAAAAGCCGGTGGCGCCGATGAGTTTTAGGAATGCTCGTTTGTCGATGTCGGCAATATCTATTTTTTGTGTAGGTTGTGTAGGCATTGGAGTTTCTTGTGGAATAGGAGGAATGTGTGGGTGCAATAAGGTTGTTTCTGAGTCTGGTTCTATGTCTTCTTCAGTTTGAGATTGTCTTTTGATGGTAGTAAGGCCAAGGAAAAGAGTCATGGTGGCAAAAGACAGACCGTAAACCATTTCTTGTGAAGGATCAGCATGGTAAAAGCCTCTAGTGATTGTGCTACCAACGGCGACTGAAAAAAGAAAAATGGTAATTAAAAAAGAGGGCGAAGTTTGGATTAAAAGAAAATGTAAATCGGGAATGGTGCGTAATATTTTTGTGATCACAGGCTTATTGGCTTTTTTTATTTTTGCTGAAGTTAATAAATTGGTATGACAGGATGATGAAGATGCCGATGATAACTAGACGAAAACTTGTCTTTTGGAGCGAGAAGTCACGGCTTAAGAGAACTTCTGAAACGATAAAGATCAAGCTGATGATTAGTAAAATGCGAGTGATTTTGATAGGGAGAAGAGGTAAGACGCCATTGATCACTGAGACTGTTGGAGGGGAGGGTGAGACGGGTGGTGTGAAATTTTCATTCGCATTGAGAGGTTGGCCGAGGAATGAGTCGAGCTGGGACTGAGGGATGCGGAATCGTCCCTGTTCGGCTGAGCCGCGGGTACCCTTGAGACGTCCGGAAT
>CAYIUD010000044.1:775-5231 GCA_964366265.1 uncultured Pseudomonadales bacterium
AGACGTGTGCTCTTCCGATCTGGTATAGAATCGGGCCATGGCGTTTGTCAGTTTGTGAGCCTATGTTTACAACATTTCACAATTGACTGATTTCAGTTTCGTCAATTTAGGAGGGTTTGTCAAGTCCGGATAGGTCTAATAGATTTTGTAGGGACTGGTGTGGGAACTTATTTCGTGTGGAGGGCGTAGTTTTGTAAGAGAATGCCATACATGAGATAACGTTCGGCTTGAGATGTTGAGATCTTTGTCGAAGATGCCTGTGAGACCGTGGTGGCTATATTTCTGATATATTCAGGTAGAGCTTGAAGCCTTAGGGGTTCGGCCCAACGTTGGGCTTCTTTTAGAAAGCGAATTGCGGCAGTAGTTGAACCTCGTTGGGTTAAGGTGGCAACACGAAATAGATCATTAGAGAGAGAGCCAACTAGTAGTTTGGTTTCGGTCATAGAATTTCTTTAAAAAAGTATTCAGTGAGTTGTTTGTATTGGGTGCGAATGGTTTCGCTCTGGATTTCATTTTTGAGATTGTTGTTTCGGGGACGGATATTGATGAAGGAATTGAAATCAATCTCTTTTGTTTCGAGGTCCAGGCCACCGCCCCAAATATTGCTTTGGTCTGATCCTTGATCGAGGAGTATCTGTTCGCCTTCAAAATGGCGATCCATGCCGGCGGAACAAATCTCTTTGTCAACGTCAATGACTGTTTTTATATAAACCTCGAATTGTTCTTTGAGTTGGCTTATTTCTTCGTTGGTGAAAGGTTCAGATTTGGTAAGGATCATTAGGAGAGATGATAACAAATTTTTTGCAGGGCCGGAGAGGGTGGTAAGAATTGGGGGGGTAATAGGCGGTGAGTGGGAGGATTAGGGTGTTCTGTGTTGACAAAAGGTGAGGTAGTGACCTATAATGAATGATATTGCACATAATATGGAGATTTTACTCAATGAAACACAAAAGTGGACGTATTGTGCTTGTAGGTCTTTTTTTGTTTGGGGTGGTTTTGGTTGGGGCTTTTTTAGCAACTCCGTACCGCTCTTTGGCAGTTTATTTGGTGAAATATGGTTCTTCACCAAATTGTGTGGTTCGGTTGAGTTCAGAGACGGTAACCAGTGATGATCGCTTTGTGGATACTGGGGGAACAATGATTACCCCCATTTTTGATGAAATGCTCTGGAAGGAGATGGAGAAGCTTTTGCCGAGTTATCAGGGGATTATCTTAAAAGATTGCCGTGTGTTTGTTGTCATTGGCAATGATTGGCAGATCTGGCCAGTTCCGATTGTTTCTTTAACAGGAATCGATGTTTCTGGTTCAAGTTCCGATCGTCTGCATGACCAAAACAATGACCTCTATGGTATTACCATGGGTTTTCGTTTATTGGTGATTGCTGATGGTGACACTTTGACAGTTCGGCAAGTGGGGAGTCTTTATCTTCATAGGAATGAACGTACCACGGTTGGTGATCCTGGTGATACTCAGGTGTGGACAATCATGCCGTTTGGTGGTTAGTCAGTAATCAATTAGCGCCCTTTTTTAAGGGCGCTTTGTTTTGTTGCAGGGACTAGTGGACTTTGTGGGAACTTGTTTTATAGTTTAAATATGTCTGAGATATCACCCTCCAATGAATTTGGCAACCGAATGCCGGATCTTCCTATCGAAGAGAATGCTGTTGACAGTGAACATCCAAACTATTACACAACTATCGTTTGGGAGCCGATGGAACATTTTATCCATGCACCTAAGGATCATGATTTGAGGGATTTGTCTCGGGAAGAATTGAAGAAGGTTAATTGGCCAGCACTTAAGATTGCATGGCAGAGACACCTTAAAAGGCTTTATGAGATCGAGGGGCAATATTTAGATAATGGAAATTATGTTAGTCGCGTCGGGTGGAATGATGAAGATGAAGTAGCAGGAAAGAATCATATTTATCATGATTGGGAGCCCCCAGAAGAAATTGAAGAATATGACGCGAGTCGCGCATCTGATCCTAAGGCAGTGAAAGAAGATTACCTTTGGTTGAGAAATGAACTTGTCGAAAAATTGGGGAAATATAACGAAGATTTCGGATTACCCGAAGATCTTTATGAAAAATAATTGCAGGGACTAGTGGACTTTGTGGGAACCTACTTACTCAAAATTTGTTCAACAGATTCTTGAAGCAAGGGAAGATTTTCTTGAATTGTTTTCCAGACAATGTTCAATTCAATTTCATCATAACCATGAATGAGAAAGTTACGCATCGAGATGGCTTGTCTTAACGGAAAGTTAGGATTAGTTTGACCGAATTGGGGAGAGAGTTTATTGGTTGCCTCTCCGATGATTTCGAGCTGACGGATAACGGCATCTTGGCGCATTTCTTCAGCGCTAAAGACTTCGAAGCTGATATCAGTCAGGTAGCGTTTGATTGTCTTGATAGCTTCCCTGATGTCTTCGAGGTAGATAGTGTCAGTTTTGTTCATAAATTGGGGTTAGATCACTTTGGATATAGGGTAGAAGTTGAGTTTTAACCCTGCTTCTTAAAACCAGATCAACCTTTTTGCCCAAGATGCTCTCAAGGCTGAACTGAATATCAGCGAGGTCAAAAAGAGTTTTTGTTCGGTCAAAATCAACTAGGAGGTCAACATCACTTGTGGGGGTGTCTTCCCCTCTAGCGGTTGAGCCAAAAAGACCAAGGTAAGTAATACCTTGTTTTGAATAGAGAGATTTGGCGGCCTCTTGTTGAAGTCGAATAATATATGGTTGCATACATATGAGTATAGCATCAGAGTAATGTTGCATGGACTAGTGGACTTTGTGGGAACTTATTTTGATAATAAGTTAAAATTCAATTAATGAAGCCTGAAAGTAAAAAAATTTTGAGTAAAGGACTTTTGGAGGGATATGTGGGGAGAACCGTCCAAAGTACTGTTGTGCGAGCCGGATTTGACCTTACAACGAGTGACTACCAGGGTCTGGAAGGTAAATATCATGATGAATGGGCAGCAGACTTTAACGGTGGGGGGCAGGAGTTGACAATCTCTCAGAGTGGCGAGAAAGCTACCAGAGTCTACGCTGGAGGAACCTTGACTGAAGGAGAGTTAGGGAGGTTGGGAATTACAAAAAAGGATGTAATTGGTAAATTGGTTTTATTTGTTAATAAGCTGGGCGATGGGACTCGGTTGGACGCTAATGCTGAAGCAGAAGACGGAGAATGGAAATACACTTATAAAGTTTTGAAAAGCGTAAAGGAAATTCCTGTTGATGTTGGAGAGGAAGAGATAAGATACGGGGATCGACTGGTCTTTGTCCACTATCATATTGTCTCTCCGGTGATATAACTCGAAGTTGTTTTGCAGGGCCGGAGAGAATCGAACTCCCAATAGAGGTTTTGGAGACCCCTGTTATACCATTTAACTACGGCCCTAGGTGGGTGTATTTTACCTCATTTTGAGGTAACGAGGAATAATTTGGGACTTGCGGCCGATGGGAGGCCGAGTTATATTCGGGGTATGGCGACAATGAGCAAAGCTGAGGAAGTGAAGGATAAAAAGCCTGGCAAGGAGTTGGTTAAAGAAGAGCCCAAAAAGAAGAAAGAAAAGGTGATTAGACGAGGGCGGTTGACGGTGAGGCGGTTGATGAAGAAGCCGAAGATTAATCTTGATAAGGAGGGTTTGAAGAAACTTAAACTGGTAGCAGTGGCTTATTCTCATGTGGAGCGGGAGATGTTTGCGACTGAGGATGCCTATGATGCTGAGGTAGAAGTAGAAGAAAGAGCAGAAGAAGTGGCTGAAGAAATACAGAAATTGGGAATTGAAACAAAACTGTATCCAGGTGACCAGTATTTGCTGACGAATTTGTTGGTTGATAGGCCTGACATGGTCTTAAACCTGGTTGATACTTTGAGAGGAAAGGAGAGTTTGCAGGTGTCGGTCCCTTCAGCATTGGAGTTATCAAATATTCCATATACTGGTGCAGGAATGGACGGGATGGTGATTGGGAATAACCGGAATCTGACTAAGAGGTTACTAATGGCCTATGACATTCCGACGCCGGCTTATCAATTTATTCGTCGGGTAGGAACAAAGATAGATGAGTCTTTGGGAGTGCCATTGATTGTGAAATTGAATGAAAGTGGAGGGAGTGTGGGAATTGATAACAAAGCGGTGAAGGAAACGTTTGAACAAGCTCAGGAGAAAGTGAATGAGATGATTGCGACTTACAAATTGCCGGTGATTGTGGAGCAATTTATTGACGGCCCGGAGTTGACGGCTTGTGTTTTTGATGATGGAAAGAAGTTACATGTGTTTATAGTAGAAAAGAAGTTTAGGAAAAAGCAGGATGGTAAACATTTTTTCACCAGTATTGAGTCGTATGAGGACTTCCACGCGTGGAAAGTAAGGCCGGTACACGAGCCGTTGAGGAGCAAGGTGAGTTCGTTGGCGATTAGGGCATTTAATGCTTTGCACCATAAGGACTATGC
>CAYIUD010000045.1:0-1337 GCA_964366265.1 uncultured Pseudomonadales bacterium
CGTGGTGGCAACAACCAGGCCTGAGACGATGCTGGGAGATACGGCGGTGGCGGTGAATCAGAATGACAACAGATATAAAAAACTGGTGGGAAAAATGGTGAGATTGCCGTTAGTGGGCAAGGAGATCCCAATTATTGCGGACAAGGCGGTGGAAAAAGAGTTTGGAACAGGAGCAGTCAAAGTGACCCCTGCTCATGATCAGACAGACTGGGAGATGGGAGAAAGACATGGTTTGGAACGGATTCAAGTAATTGGAACTGACGGCAAGATGACTACTGAAGCGGGAGAGTGGAAAGGATTGAAGGTGGAGCAGGCAAGAGAAGCAATTATGGAGCAATTAGACCAGCAGGGCTTTTTGGTGAAGACAGAGGTGCACAAACACAGTGTAGGAATTTGTTACCGATGTTCGCGAGTGATTGAACCATTGCCTCTGGCTCAGTTCTTTATCAAAGTAAAGCCGTTGGCGGAAAAGGCATTGGTGGTTTTGGATAAAAAGGAAACGGTAGTCTTGGGGGCAGGTAGGGAAAAGATTTTGCGGTATTGGTTGAAAAACCTGAAGGACTGGAATGTTAGCAGGCAGATTGTTTGGGGAATCCAACTTCCTGTTTGGTACTGCATACCAAAAGAGAAAATTACAAACGATAAAAAGGATCATTATGTGGTTTCGAAAACCAAGCCAATAAAATGTGAAACTTGTGGAGCGGTGGAGTTTGTGCAAGAAACTGACACTTTTGCCACGTGGTTTTCGTCCGGTCAATGGCCGGTGGTGACCTTGAAAACAAATAAGCCAGGAGATTTTGAGTATTATTACCCAACGGCGGTAATGGAGACAGCCTATGACATTTTGACTTTCTGGGTAATGCGGATGTTGTTGTTGTTGATCTATTTGACGGGTAAGTCACCATTTAAGCAGGTTTACCTGCATGGCTTGGTAAGAGATGAGTTGGGAAGAAAAATGAGTAAGAGTATTGGCAATGTGATTGATCCAGTAGATATGGTCGATAAATATGGGGCGGATGCTTTGAGAATGGCTTTGGTGATGAGCTCGACTCCGGGAACAGATAGAAATGTAGGAGAACCAACAATCAGAGGGATGAGAAATTTTGCGAACAAGATTTGGAATGCTGGCCGTTACGTTGTAGCGATGGTTCAGAATTCTGACCCTGCCAGGTTCAAAGTTCAGAGTCGAAACAAGAAAGACGTAGAGTTTAAAAGGCATTTAAATAAAGTGGCGGGTAAAATAACTAAGCAGTTGGATGAATTGAAGATTGGGCTGGCGGCAGAAACGGTTTACGATGAGTTTTGGCATTGGTTTTGTGACAAAAAGATTGAAGAAG
>CAYIUD010000045.1:1347-5059 GCA_964366265.1 uncultured Pseudomonadales bacterium
TTTTTTAAAGCTTTTGCACCCCTTTGTACCGTTCGTAACAGAAGCAGTACGGCAGGAGATGGGTGGCGAGGGAATGTTGATAAGGAGCGAGTGGCCAGACTCAAGATCTTAATTATTTTGATCAAAGGCCGGTTAACCTTTGACTGAAGTTTATAGTTGTTAGTATGAGTAAAAAGAAAACCGCAAAAGGGAAATCGTTGCCTAAAGGAAAGGAAGGGAAAGGAGAAGTTGGAAAAAAAGAGGGGCAGGTTGGTTTGATCAACTCTCCCCTAGTTAGAGGACTAATGGGAATGGTACCGATTTTGATTTTGATTTCGGTAGGTTTATTGACAGGGTTGGGTCCGAAACAAGAAGGGCGGGAATTGGTGATGGAAGCGGGGGGAATCCCCTACTCTGCCCTAGCCCATTGGAAATTGGCTGAGAAAGCAATGTTGTCGGGAGAGTCAAAATTAGCTGAGAAAGAATACCACCTTGGGGTAAAACTGGCAGAGAGCAAATATTCCCCCGTTTTAGGAGTGCGTTCAGATTTAGAAGATTTGATCTGGCCGGAACAAAAGATCAGAAGGGAGATTGATTATTGGGAAAAACAAACAAAAGAAATTAAATCTAGAGAGGTTTATTTGAGATTGGGGATTTTGTACCAAGAATTGGGAGATGAAGGAAAAGCGAACGAAGAATTTGCAATTGCAAAAGAGATTGATCCAAATGATGAATCAATAATAAGAGTGCAGAGCTCGGTAATGGGTGAGTAGTTATTCAGATTTGGTTTCGGCGGGAGTTTCAGGCTTGGCTTCAGCTTCGACAGGAGTCTCACTCTCGGTAGGAGCGGTGGTTTCTTCTTCTTTGGGTTCTTGAGCTTGGACGATCTGTTGTTCAAGATCAGTTTTGATTTCAATCTTACTAGAGTCAATTTTGATATCTTTGACGGAGACGGAGTCGCCAAATTCTTTTAGACTACTAAGGTCAACTTCGAGGGCGTCAGGCAGATCAGTGGGGAGAGCTTCGATTTCGATTTCGTTCAAGACTTGGACAATAACGGCACCTTTTTCATCTTCAGCAGGAGCGGTGCCAACAAGAGTGAGAGGGATTGAGGCGGTGACTTTTTGGGAGAGGTCAATTTGATGAAAATCAATGTGGAGAAAACTGCCAGTAACAGGATTGGAGTGGATGTTGGTAATCAGGACAGGACGTTCTTTTGTTTCACCGGTAAGATTGATATAGACAATGTTAGTCTCACCTGCAGTATCGTAAATTTTTTTGAATTCGTCGTGATTAACCTGAATGTTGGCAGATTTGATCTTTTTACCAAAAATATTGGCAGGAATGAAGCCTTGCCGGCGAAGAGTTTTGACTTTGCGGCCAACTACTTTTCGAGGTTGGACACTGAGGGATATTTTTTTATTTGGATTGGGTGAAGAGTTGCTTTTGGTCATATTTGATTGCGTAAAGCGGGGTTAAGTTTAGCATTAGCCAGGATTTAAAGCAAGTGACTATCGGTTATGGAATTGGACAACAAGGCTTTGGTCTCGAGAAAATTGGGTAGTAAGATTGAGTTCTTTTTCTTGGACGGCGGCTGATTGGTTGAGTTGATCTGGCTTCAAATAATCAGGGTAGGTAATGTTTATATTAAGCGGGTCAGGTGAGGTGCCTGATTGTTTTTCCCAATTGATGGCAATTGTGCTTTGTGGTTCAAGAGTATTAAGAATTTGGGCAGAACGAATGTTGACAGCAAAAGTAAGAGAGGCTCCGGCAGGAATTTCGTAGATATAGGCGATTTCTTGAAGGCCAAGGTCTAGATCAGGAGTGACACTGACAGGCGTGAGTTCCTTGTCACCAATAGTAGCTCGGGTGGGCTGAGAATGAAGGGGGGCATAGATCCTGGTATAAGTTTTGTAGCGTCCGGCGGGCCAAGAATTGCTAGGAGCATTATTTTGATATTCAACAGTGAGAGTGTGATTAAGTTGCCCCTGATCACCAATGTTTATTAGGTGGGAAAGCCGGCGGGAGAGAAAATAGTTACTGCGATTGATGCCTATATTGGATTCGATTAAAGAAAAGGTTTGGTTGGTACAGTTTTGTTGGTTGAAGCGTGGTGGGCAGGAGGGGTTTTTGATGGTGCCAGACCAATTGTAAGATTCAAGGAGAGTTTGGATCTCGGGCAAATTGTGGTAGGCAATGAGTTGGGCTTGGTCTAGTGATTGATTAAGGGCTTTGGTAAGAAGGTTTAGCTTGACTTGGCCTTCACGTAATTTGGAAATAAGAGCTTCGGTGATAGGGACAAGAATTTCATTTTTTTGAGGAGAAGAATCCGATAGATCAATCTGGCTGCCATATTCAACAATCTCAAAGAGGTTATCGGCGGTAATAGGATGAGCTTGTCCAGTGATTTCGAGTGGCCCGGTGGCTTGGATAAGTTGGCGAAGGACGAAGAGATTTAGACCGATGACTCCGTCAACTTGACGGTTGAGCTCTTTGTTGAGAAACCACTCAGCTTGTTGAGCTGATGAAGGAAAATGAGGTGACCAATTAGAGTCACGGAGATACCAATTTGATTCACCCAAATTGGTTTTGATTGGTTCTGGAGGGTTAACCTGGCCATTCAATTGGGCGTCGGCGGAATAAACATCTTTGGTTTCGACATCAATTAAACGACCGTCTTTAAAAGTTAGGAGGCTGTAAGCGGCGATGAATCCCCCGGTGGGGCGGAGTTCGGAGTTGTTTTGAATGAGCATGAGATACGTTTTTGGCTCTGGTTGATTGATGACCTTGGGAAGAATCTTGCTTAAATTTAGACCAAGTTCGATTTGTTGATGTAGATCAGGAAGTTTGTTTTTGAGGGTGTTGAGTTGGTTGATACCGGAAAAATTTGAGTTAATTTCGAGTTTGTCGATGCTGGCTTGAGTAAGAGAGACTTGGGTGCGGAGAGCATCAAGATGGTTGGCTAATTCGGAGTTGGTTTCGTTAAAATCAAAATAACTTTGTCCGGTAATGATTTGATACAACTCTTGAGCATTATTAACGGCATCGGAGGCAGTGATAACAACTTGGGCGAGGCGGGAACCGAGATCAAGATATTGATCATATTGGTCAAATCGGTTTTGAAAGAGAAAGAAAAAGATTTTTTTATTAAATTGCACCAATGAACGTGAAAGGATCAGAGAATCATGGGATTTTTGGGCAAGTTGCTTGGCGGTTTCAGGACTCCCCTGCTCGATGGCGGCATAAGAATCGGAAAGGAGGCTGGTGCTGTAATCGATGCTGTAGTAAAGACTCAGTGGAGGAATGATTAGAATAATGATTAGGAAAATGAAAATGAATTTAAGAGGAGAAAGATGAAGATAAGGATGGTGGTGTCGAGTTTTAAGGAGTTCAGCAGGAACGTGAAGAGATTGGAGTTTGGATTCTTTGGGAATGGATTTGGGTGGTGGTGGTTCAATAACAGGCTTAGGAATCTCGATTGAAATGTTGGTGGGGTAAGGATGGTTGTCTGGTTTGTACCACTCTTTAGTTATGGTGATGGTGTGGCTAAGGGCGACTTCTAAAGGAGTGCTAGGAACCCAGTTAAGCTGGGCTTGGGTGGTGGCAATCTGGTCGATATCCGGAGGGATAGTGGGAAAACTTGAAAGTGAGCCGAACTCGAAAGTTGGAGGAAATTCGATAAAATCGGATGCTTGGGAGCGAAGTTTGTGGGCAAAATCGATTTGAGTGACTG
>CAYIUD010000046.1:0-5038 GCA_964366265.1 uncultured Pseudomonadales bacterium
TTCCACATTCTTCATTCCCTGACCGGGTGAGGTGGGAATGGGGGTGGGAGTGGGAGCGGAGATGGGGGCGGGAATTTCGGGTTGGGGTTGAGGGACGGCAACTAATTTAATCGTGATGAGAGAAACAAGGAGGACAAGAAAAGCGAAATATGGGCGGAATTTGATCATTGGATTGATTATATAACTTATAATCCACGTTGTTGATGAATTATCAAATCTTGAAGATGTCTTTGGAAAGTGAATTGGGAACAAGGTTTAATTTTGAAGGAAAAGAGTTTGTTGAGTCGGAGGTGATAATTGAAGTGAGAGGTTTTACGGCTGGTTATGGGAAAAATATAGTGGTGAAGGGGATTGGAATGCCGATAATTAAGGGTGAAACAACAGCGATTATTGGTCCATCAGGGTCGGGGAAGAGTACATTATTGCGGGGGATAAACCGGATGAATGAATTGATTCCTGATTTTTGGTCTAGGGGGGAGATTTTTTATCATGGACAAAATTTATATGATTCGAAGGTTGATCCGGTGGAATTGAGACGGTGGATTGGGATGGTGTTCCAGAGACCGAACCCTTTCCCAAAAAGTATTTATGAGAATGTGATTTATGGGCCGAGAGTTTGGGGAGTGAGGAAAAAAAGTTTGTTAAAAGAGATTGCTGAGCAAAGCTTAAGGCAAGCTTATTTGTGGGATGAGGTAAAGGATAATCTAAAAAAGAACGCGTTGGCGCTTTCCGGTGGTCAACAACAGAGGTTATGTATTGCCCGAGCGTTGGCGGTGGAGCCGGAAGTGTTGTTGATGGATGAGCCTTGTTCTTCGCTCGATCCGATCGCGACGGCGGCGATCGAGGAGTTGATGAGGGGATTGACGGCTCAGGGATTTACGCTGGTGATAGTAACTCATAACTTGCAACAAGCAGTGAGAGTGTCAAATCATACGGCATTTATGAATGTTCGGTTTGATGATCGGGGAAGATACGGAGAAGTGGTGGAGTTTGGTTTGACAGAAGATATCTTTAATAAGTCGGTAAATGCGGAAACGGCGGATTATGTGGCGGGGAAGTTTGGGTAAGTAAAATAAAAACCGGGAGATGACAACTATCATCTCCTCGTTTTTTACGGTAAAAGGATGGCTTTGGCGATGAAGATGGCCTCGTCCAAGTTGGTGACGCAGTAATCCGATAGTTGTCGAATCATCAAGTGTTCATGAATATTGCCGGAGGGTTCTATTACAAGAATGATTGGTTTTCGGAAAGCGTCTGCCCAACCAAATTCGATACAAGTGCCGATGGAGATTTGTTGGGTGCCAAGGAGATTGGCGAGCATCAAGTTACAATGAAAGACGTCGTAGCGATCACGAGTAACAATTCCTGGTCCAGTAAGCAGGGGATGATCGTGGTGATCTTTTGCGTTGTCGATCGATGGGTAACCTTTGAGCATCTCTTTGGCACGCATGGGAGAGAAAGCAATAATTGACGGGGCGAGACGTTCGGAGGCATAATCGCGCCAGTCGGTCGAAGCGTCATAGGACAAGCCTTTGATGGGGCCAGCCAAATAAACAGAAAGCATTGTCTGCTCCTTTTGGTTAAACGTGTGCGATGGGGAGGATTTTAACAGAAAATTGATGGTAAAATTGGCCTCATGTCTTTGAGTATTGGGATAGTGGGATTGCCAAATGTGGGAAAGTCGACGTTGTTTAATGCGCTTTTGGGAAAACAGCAGGCGTTGGCGGCCAATTATCCATTTGCGACGATTGAGCCAAACGTGGGAGTGGTGCCGGTGCCAGATGAAAGACTGGCTAAATTGGCAAAAGTGGTTCACACGGAAAAGATGGTGCCGGCGATGGTGGAGTTTGTGGATATTGCGGGATTGGTAAAAGGAGCGGCTTCCGGTGAAGGTTTGGGAAATAAATTTTTGACTCATATTAGGGAGGTGGATTTGATCTGTCATGTATTGCGGGCATTTGATGACGGTGAAGTGGTGCGCTTTGGAGGTGGCCTGCCCTCCTACCGGCGGGTAAACACTGTCGGTAGTCAGGTTGGACCGGAGGAGGATTATCAGATAGTAGAAGCAGAATTAATTATTAAAGATTTGGAGACCCTCCTTCGCTCTAAACGAGCTTCGGAAGGGCAGGCAGTTAAGGATTTTTATGAGAAATTGTTTGCGCATTTGGATGGAGGTAAGCCGGCAAGAACGATGGTCATGACTGAAAAAGAGCTTGAGTGGATAAGGGGTTTGTTTTTATTGACGATGAAGGACGAAGTTGCGGTAGTGAATTTGAGTGAGGGGCATTTGGATCAAGTAGCGAAAATTGAATCGGAATTGGGATTGGAATTGGGGATGCCGGTTGTTGGTTTGTCGGCGAAAATTGAGTCGGAGTTAGCAGAGTTGGGAAAGGGAGAGGCATTGGTCTATTTGAAGGAATTAGGAGTGGAGGAGTCGGGTTTGGATCGGCTGATTAAACTGGTTTATGGGAAACTTGGCTTGATTAGTTTTTTGACGGCGGGGGAGCAGGAGGTCAGGGCTTGGACCATTAAGGATGGAAGTAAGGCGCCGCGGGCGGCGGGGGTGATCCATACGGATTTTGAAAAGAAATTTATCAAGGCGAAAGTGTGTGATTATGCTGATTTTATAGAATGTGGTGGTTGGAAGAACGCGGCAGAAAAGGGGAAGGTGAGAATGGAGGGAAGAAATTATGTGATGAAAGAGGGAGATGTGGTGGAGTTTATGATAGGAAGTTAGCTTGCAGATTGGTTCTTTTTGAGATAGAATGCAGTAGTTAAGTTGGTGGCTTGTTTTTGCACTTCGTTCTGCTTGGGGGTTGAACTAACGCGAGGAGCCACCAACTTCAATTTTAGTTACTAATATTAAAAAATAAGACGAGGAAACTCGATTGGTGAGAAACAAATATGCAGAGTCGTTTTTATGAGTTGATGATGGTAATGCCTGATGCCAATGGACAGAAAGAAGTTGAATCTATGGTTAATGGGTTGTTGGAGAAAGGTGGTGGAAAGGTGCTTGGCCATGATTTTTGGGGCAAGAGACAGTTGGCTTACCCAATACTTAAACAGAATAAGGCAGTTTATGGTTGTTTTACGTTGGAGATGGTTCCGGCTGAAGTATTAGATCTGCAGAAGCGGTTGAGAATTCAAGATGGAATTTTACGGAGTTTGTTAGTAGTTAAAAATGAGCAGAAAAAGGAGGCAAAGAAGTCAAAAACTAAATTAACTAAATAATTTAAGGTTTTGATGAGATAGAAAATATGGCGGCAAGAAGTTTAAACAAGGTAATTTTAATTGGAAACCTAACGAGAGATCCGGAGCTTAGGTATACCCCTCAAGGGACGCCGGTGTGTTCGTTTGGAATCGCTACCAATCGAGAGTGGGTGGACAACAATGGTCAGAAGCAGGAAGATGCTGAGTTCCACAATGTGGTGGCTTGGAATAAGTTAGGGGAGATCTGTTCTAACTTGTTGTACAAAGGTCGTAAGGTTTACGTTGAAGGAAGGTTGTCCACAAGGACTTGGACCGGTCAGGATAGTGTTGAACGAAGGACGACTGAAGTGGTAATTGACGAAATGATTGCTTTTGGGCCAGGTAAACCTGGTCAAGGTGAGGACTCCAGTGAATCTTCTTCGGGGATGGTTGATACGAGTGATTTGACGAGTGAGAATCCTTCTGTGGACCAAGGTGTTAGCCTTGAGGTTGAGGATAAAAAGGAGGAAAAAAGGAGTGTGGAAAAGAATCTGGCTGAGGAAGTGGCAGATGATATCCCATTTTAAGGCAGTTACAAGTTACAAGATAAAAATATGGCGCAACCAGTTAAGAAAAAACTTCGAAGATCAAAAGAGCCTTGCTATTTTTGCATCAATAAAGTTGAGCCCAATTACAAGGAGATTGAGGTTTTGGGTAAATACTTATCTTCTAAGGGAAGGTTGGTTTCGAGGATGAGAACCGGGATTTGCCAGAAACATCAGCGGAGAGTGACGAGTGAAGTGAGTCGGGCGAGGTATTTGGCGTTGTTGCCATATTTGCAGAGGGTTTGAACTTCTTTTTGGTTGGAGTAGAGGGTTGTGAGTTTTTGAGTGTTTGCGTACAATGGCTGGTGTGGTGATGAATCAAATGATGAAGAAATTTCGTGGATTAGGCTTGAGGGAGGTGAGGCTTTTTTTGGTGGGATTATTGTTGGTGGTTTTGGGAGGGATTGGTGGGTATCAGACAGGAGTGAGAGTGGGAACGGGAGATTATCAGGTTGGGGGGAGTCTTGATCGAGTACAAGGGAAAGTGGGGAGTGAAAAGGTTGATTTTAGTTTGTTTTGGGAAGTGTGGCGCAGATTGGAGGGGTCCTATTTGGATCCAGTAGGAATGTCGCCATCGGAGATGGTCTATGGGGCAATTCAGGGAATGACGGCGTCTTTGGGTGATCCATACACGGCCTTTTTGCCACCAAAGGAGAACACTCAGACGAAGGAGGATTTGGCAGGGGAATTCGCAGGGGTGGGAATTCAGTTGGGTTATGTAGATAAGACTTTGGCGGTGATTGCACCGCTGTCGGGTCATGCGGCGCAGAAAGCGGGAGTGAAGGCTGGAGATTTGATATTGCATATTAAAGATGAAAAGAAGGGGATTGATAAGGATACTGAGGGAATGAATTTGGTTGAGGCAGTACAAATGATTAGGGGAGAGAAGGGGACTGGAGTAATTTTGAGCCTCTATACTCAGGGGGATCCATCAAAGCGGGAAGTGACTTTGGTGAGAGATATTGTTGTGGTGCCTTCAGTGGAGTTGAGTTTTGTGGATGATAAAGGAGAAAAAGTTGATAATGGGCGGTTTGCTCATATGCAGGTGACTAAATTTGGTGAGAAAACAATGGAGGAATGGGATAGTGCAGTGAAGGAGATTTTGAATCGGAATGATGTTGAAGGGGTAGTGGTGGATGTGAGAGATAACCCGGGCGGCTTCTTACAAAGAGCAATTGATTTGGCGAGTGAGTTTATTTCGAGTGGAGTGGTGGTTCAGCAGAAAGGTAGAGTAAAGACGGAAA
>CAYIUD010000047.1:0-5034 GCA_964366265.1 uncultured Pseudomonadales bacterium
TTTGATCGCAGCTAGTTCTGATGAAAAGATCTTGATAGGGGTATGTTTGGTTTTTGGTGTCGAGATAGGAAGCGAAGGTTTGTTCGGTGATATCCTCGGGTTTGAGACCATCAGTGATGATTTGTTTGGTGACCCGGAGAATTTCGTCCCGGCCGCCATAATCGAGGGCAATGTTGAGAGTGTGGCGAGTGTAATCTTTGGTTTCCTCTTCGAGTTGGGTGAGGAGTTTGATTAGACTTTTGGGTAGACGATCTTTGCGGCCAAGGTGGATAAAACGGGAATGGTTATCGTGCATATCCTGGCGGAAATCGCGAATCATGCGGCGAAAGAGATGCATGAGGTAAATGATTTCTCGGGGTGAACGATCCCAGTTTTCAGTGCTGAATCCCCAGAGAGTCATAGTGTGGACACCTAGGTCACGGGCGGTTGTAACGATTTCTTTGGCGGCCTGGAAACCGGCACGATGGCCACGAAAGGTGTTGAGATTGTGAGAACGAGCCCAACGGCGGTTACCGTCGAGGATCAAGGCAATATGATTGGGGAGGGTGGTATTGCGAGGAAGCGTAGGTTTGTTATTAGTCATAACAGATGAGGGAAATTATAACAGTTTAAAAGATCTTTCGTGACGAAATTGAGTTATGAAACCAGTTCGTTGTACAATGATGGCCATGGCAGGCAGATTGTCGGGAATCAAGGAACAGCGTGAGGAAAAACTAGAGAAGTTGCGGGGTTTGGGGGTGGATCCATACCCTCAGGAGACGACCAGGTCACAGCTGATTGCAGAGGCGCGGAAGTCGGAGGGTAAGCAGGTTGTGGTGGTCGGAAGGCTGATGGCGGTGAGGGGGCATGGGGCTTTGGGTTTTATGGACTTGCGGGATGGATCAGGGCAGATTCAGTTGGTATTTAAGAAAGATGGTTTGGATGAAGAAGTTTGGCAGATTAAAGAGTTGTTGGATATTGGTGATTTTGTGGAGGTTGGGGGAAAGGTCTTTGTGACTAAAGCGGGAGAAATCAGTGTTGAGGTGGAAGGACTGAGATTGTTGGCCAAGTCAATGAGACCGTTGCCATCTTCGTGGCATGGTTTTAAAGATGTGGAAGAAAGATACCGGCAAAGGTATGTAGATTTGATTTTGAATCCGGAAGTGAGAAAAGTATTTGAGGCGAGAACGAAGATAGTTTCTTGTCTGCGGAGATTTTTGGATCAAAAGGGTTTTGTGGAGGTGGAGACACCGGTGTTGCAACCGATTTATGGAGGGGCGACGGCAAGGCCATTTAAGACTTTACATAATGCGTTAAAGAGTGAGTATTTTTTGCGGATTTCGGATGAGTTGTATTTGAAGCGGTTGATTGTGGGAGGGTATGAGAAAGTATATGAGATCGCGAAAGTGTTTCGGAATGAGGGGATTGATAAACAGCATAATCCGGAGTTTACGATGCTCGAGTTTTATTGGGCATATGCTGATTATGAAGATTTGATGGAAATGTCGGAAGAAATGTTGAGTGGGGTAGTAAAAGAGGTAACCGGAGGTTTTGAGATTGAGTATCAGGATAGGAAAATCGATTTTAGTCCGGGTTGGGAGAGGGTGAGCTTTCGGGAGTTGATGTTGCGAGAGACGGGAATTGATATTGATGAAGTTAGAGAGGAAAAGGCTTTGCGGGAAGTGATTGAGGAGAAGGGTTTTAAAATAGATCTTAAAGGAGTGGAAGGGTATGCCAATGTCTTGGATGAGTTATATAAGGAGTATGCTCGGCCTAAGTTGGTTGGACCGGTGTTTTTGACTGATCATCCATATGAAATGATGCCGTTGGCAAAGAAGAAAGCGGGTGAACCAACGAAGATTGGAAGTGTGCAGTTGCTGGTGGCAGGTTTTGAGATTTTTAAGGCTTACAATGAGCTTAATGATCCAGTTGATCAACGGGTAAGGTGGGAAGAAGAAAAGAAACTCTTGGAGGCAGGATTCGCGGCGGCTCAGCCACTAGACGAGGATTATATTCGAGCGTTGGAGTACGGGATGCCGCCGACAGCGGGTTGGGGGATGGGGATAGACCGGTTTACGGCGATTGTGACGGATCAGCCAAATCTTAAAGATACGATAATCTTTCCGACACTGAGGCCGGAAAAGTAAAATTATTATAATGATTGTAAAAATGGACACAAAAGAATTGGTAAGGGATATTTTGGAGAGAGGGGTGGAGAATGTGATTCCGTCGCGGCAGGAGATGAAGGAGAGGTTGGAGTCAGGAGAAAAGTTGAAGGTCTATTTTGGAATTGATCCAACGGCGACGAGAATTCATCTGGGACATGCTTTCCCCCTGCGAAAGCTACAGAAGTTGGCGGAATTGGGTCACAAAGTAACATTTTTGATTGGCGATTTTACGGCGAAGATTGGGGATACTTCGGATAAGGAAGGTGAGCGACCAGTGTTGAGCGATGAACAGATTAAGGAAAATTTTGCGGAGTACAAGAAGCAGGCGGAAAAGGTGTTGGATTTTGCGAAAGTGGAGGTGAAATACAACAGTGAATGGTTGGCGAAGCTAGGTTTGGGGGAGGTTTTGGAGTTGGCGGGATATTTTTCGGTGAATGATTTTATTAGTCGAGAGCTGATTAGGAAGAGATTGAGTGAGGGAAAGCGGGTGAGTTTGCCGGAGACACTTTATCCGTTGATGCAGGGTTATGACAGCTATTATTTGGGTACGGATATTCAGCTGGGAGGAACAGACCAGACGTTTAATATGCAGGCGGGGAGGGCTTTGGTTAGGAAGATGAACGACAAAGAGTCGTTTATTTTGGCTAATGGATTTTTGCCGGGGACGGATGGACGAAAGATGAGCAAAACTTGGGATAATGCAATTTGGTTAGATGATACGCCAGAGGAGATTTATGGAAAAGTGATGTCGATTGCTGATGAAGTAATGCGGGGTTACTGGATTTATGGGACAGAATTGCCTTTGGATGGAGTTGAGGAAAAGATGGGGCGGGTTGAAAGTGGTGAAAACCCGATGGTGGTAAAGAAGGAATTGGCGGCAAAGATAGTGGGTGAGTTGTGGGGGGAAGAGGCGATTGGGCGGGCAGAGGAAGATTTTGAGGAAAAAGTGGTTAGTAAAGTTGGAGGGGAAAATGTGCCAGTGATTACTTTTAAGGCATCATCTTTGCCAACAGCGAGTTTGCCAGCCAAGATGGTTGAGTGGGGAGTAGCGGGGTCGAACTCAGAAGCGAGGCGGTTGATTCAACAGGGTGGAACTTATGTGAATGGTGAAAGAATTGATCCAGATGCTGAAGTGGTTGAGTTTCCTAATGATGAGAATTTGTTTAGGGTTGGCCCTAAAACGTATGTGAAGTTGAGGAAGTAAGGTGAAATTGCTTGACGTTTGAGCGTGAGTGCTTGTTACAATAGGTTTATGAAGAAATTGCTGGGTCTGTGGCTGTTTTTATTGTTGGTTTTTGGAGTAGATGGAGCGAGAGCGGCGGAGGAGGCTACCTCATCAGTAATGTTGTTAGTGAATGAATCAGTTACAGCTACAGTGGCAGGGGTGACGACAGCAACTCCGGCGGCTGAAGCGACAATGGCCGCGGTGGTGGAGGAACAGCCAAAACCCAAAGATGACTTGACTCAGCCTAAAGAGGCAAAAAGTAGATTGGAGAGAGTTTTGGATTCTAAGATAGTTGATTCTTTGAAGGTGACTAATTTTATGCAGGTGGCGATTAGGGAGGCGGTAAGTAGGGGGGTACCGGTGAACACGATTGTATTGATGATCATGTTTCCTTTGGTGGCGGTAATCATTGCGGCGGCGAGACATATCGTGGGGATGCAGGGCTTTGGAATTTTTACGCCGGCGGTTATTTCGGTGGCTTTTTTGGCGACAGGGGTGACGGTGGGGATGTTGTTGTTTATAGGAATTTTGGCGATGGCGACGGTATCGAGATGGGTGATGAGGTCATTGAAACTGCCATCTTTACCAAGGATGGCTTTGTTGATTTGGTTTGTGTCGATGGGGGTATTGGGGTTGTTGTTGGCTTCGCCTTGGTTGAAATTGGAGGGATTGGTGAAGATAAATATCTTCCCAATTTTGCTGTTGGTGTTGTTAGTAGAGACGTTTATGGAGGTACAAATTACGACGACTTTCAAGACAGCATTGTGGATGACGGGACAGACATTTCTGTTGGCTTTGGTTAGTTTCTTGGTGATGAGCACACAATCTTTGCAGGAATGGGTACTGCTTAATCCGGAGATAGCAGTGGTGGGGATCGTGGTTTTGGACTTGTTGATGGGACGGTACGATGGGTTGCGGTTGTTGGAGCGGTGGCGATTCCGTAAATTGTTAGTTAAGTAACTAGATCATGGCTAAAGCAAGAGATATTTTGGGGATTAATGCCCGAAGTGAGCATTATTTACGGTTTAACAAGAAAGACTCGCGTCGAATTGCGGACTCGAAAATGTTGACGAAGGAGTTTTTGAAAACGTTTAAGATTCCTCATCCGGAAACTTTGGGAGTGTTATCTACCTCGATTGAGGTGGAGGAGTTTGATTGGAGTAAATTGGATGATGGTTTTGTGATCAAACCAGTGGATGGATTGGGAGGTCAGGGAATAATGGTGATTAAGAAGCCGGCCAAGTATGCCGGTGAGTGGTTGTTGATGGATGATAAGAAAGTGGGGGTACAGGATCTAAAGTTGCAGGCAAACGATATTATTGAGGGCCGGTTCAGTCGGAATAACTTGTCGGATCGGGCGTTAATTGAACGAAGAGTGAAGATTCACCCAAAATTTTTGAAGTTTGCGGTGGGAGGAACCCCGGATGTGCGCTTGATTGTGTTTAATAAGGTGCCGGTAATGGCGATGCTGAGGGTGCCGACTGAAGAGAGTAAAGGTAAGAGTAATTTGCACCAAGGAGCAATTGGTTTGGGAATCGATATGGCAACGGGGATAACGACGCATGGAGTGTGGCATGATCGGACGATCAAGCGTTTTCCAGGAACAGAGATGAAAGTGAATGGGGTTTTGATTCCTTTTTGGAGTGAAATCTTGGAGATAGC
>CAYIUD010000048.1:0-5030 GCA_964366265.1 uncultured Pseudomonadales bacterium
CCCAGAAACAATAGTTATACCACTATTTACCAAGACCGGTACCAGCTTCTCAATCACCCTCTTTCCATAATTGGTCATCTTCCTTGAACCGACGATCCCCCCCGCTCTCTCAAACCAACTTGTGTCCCAATTTCCTCGACAATAAAGTTTTTTTATTTTTGGCCTTATCAGCTCCAACCTCTCCACCAATTTACTCTCATCGACCACTATCTCCTTGCTCACCTTTCTATTATGGCACTGCCAGAAACCAAAATATCCTACCTATCCTCTTTTGTGGTATGTATTGGAAAAAGACCGGAACAACATCTGGCATAAGACCAAAACAAAATGTACTATATAAGTAATGATCATTGTCGAATCAGTTCAACCTCAATCTCATCTTAACCTCAAAAAGCCCCTTCTCTATTTCTCAACTACCTTCCTCCTGATTCTGATCATTTCCCCCGCCCTTATTGCCTTAAACCAAGATCAGACTCCCACCGGTTCTTATCTCAACCCTCTCCCTCAAAACGAACTCGCCGCTTCCCCCACTCCCACTATTTCCCAACCACCTGAACAACTTATCCTTACCGCTCAGGCTTACCTCGAAAAAGCCATTAACTTGAGCCAAAAACAACCCCAAACTGATCCCGAACGCCAACAAATTATCACTTATCTCAACTCCGGCCTTGATTATGCCAATCAAGCTGTCACCAGTTCCCCCGACTCTCCCCAAACCTATCTCATCCGCGCCCGCATTCTTGCCAGCTCTACCTCAATCCGTAAAGATGCCACTCAACTCGCCCAAAAAGACCTCGAAACCGCTCAACTCCTCAGCAACGGCCAGTCAGTTTCTCTTCCTACCCAAGTCAACCTCATCAATTACACTCCCACCGAACAAGCTTCTGTTGCCAACAACATTATTATCGCCGCCCCCGGAGAATCCAATACCAGTTCAGCCTCCGCCACGACCAACTCCAACATCACCAAAAAAACCGCCACCATTCGTGCCCACCAAACTAACACCACTATCAATGACTCCACCATTACCACAGACAGCTACCTCTATCTCATTCCTATTGATGCCTCGGGCCAAACCCCCTACGTTCAATCCAAAACCACCGGCAGTGCCATCATTGCCGTCATTGATCCCCAAGACACCAACCTCTCCTTTGAGTACTGGATCGTCAATCCTTAAAAAAGGCTTGACTTTCTCCCCCAAATGGCTCATAAATAACCTCCACACATGCTTAAATCTATCATCAACCACATCACCCAACAAATCCTCCGCTTTACCCTTCCTTTAACCATTTTTCTTATCCCTCTCTTCTTTCTTCCCAATACCGCCGACTTTTTCACTACCAACAAACAACTTATACTCACCATCATCACTGCTCTTGCCCTTATTGCCTGGTCATTCAAAATGATTTCCCGCGGTCAACTGCGCCTTACCTTAAGCCCTGCTCTCATCCCTATCTCTATCCTCAGCCTCATCTATCTCGCCTCCGCCCTACTCCAATCCCCCAACCCCATTATCAACCTCCTGGCCAGACCAATACCGTCATTGCCCTAAGTATCATCTTTATCACCACCACTTCCTCCCTCACGATGACTTCAAATCTTGCCCTCACTCTCACCGCCCTCATTACCTCCATCACCATTGCCTCAATCTTTACCATTTATCAATACCTCGGTCTCTCCCAAGCCCTCACCAACCTCGTCTGGCTTGAAAGCAAATCCTTCAACCTTGTTGGTGGTCCATTACCTTTCCTAACTCTCTCAGTTCCCACCATTCTGGCCTCCCTTTACCTCACATTCAAACATGAACAACCTTTCAAAAAGCTCCTTCTGCTCGGCAGTATTATCATCTCCACCATCGCCTCGATCCTCGCCATCACTTTATTACTCCCCAAAAATGGCCAACCTCAAATCAACCTCTTGCCTTATTCAGCTGGTTGGGTCATCGCCGTTGATATTTTCAAAAATCTCCGCACCGCCCTAATCGGCACCGGCCCAGAATCATTTGTCAATGTCTTTGCCCTCCTCAAACCATCTTCCATCAATCTTTCTCCCATCTGGAATCTCCGCTTCAGCAACTCCAGCAATGAATATCTCCAGATTCTTACCACCGTTGGCCTTCTCGGCCTCCTTTCCTACCTCTACGGCTTCCTCAAAACCATTCACCTCGCCTTAAAACAAAAATCATCCACCTCACCCTTCTTTTCCGCCTCACTTATCATTCTTATTGTTTCTCTCCTCATCCAGTTATTCATCCCCGCCAGCCTGCCTCTCACCACCCTTACTTTTATTGCTCTTAGTCTGGTCACCATCGGCCTCAAAAATGCCCCCAGCCATCCTCTCAACGACGCTGTCATCTCTTTCTTTGCCGCTGAAATTATTAAAACCAAAACCGACCGTTCTTCCCGCCATTCAAAAAATACCGAAGTCCTCCCTTGGATCATTCTTATTATCAGCCTGTCGATCATCTTCCCTACTTTCTATTTCAAAACCCGCGCCTACCTCGCCGAAATTACCTTCTATTCTTCCCTCAAAGCCGCCGCCGCCAACAAAGGTACCGACACTTACAATCTTCAGATCAAAGCCATCAACTTGATGCCCAATGACCCCCGCTATCGCGTCTCCTACTCCCAAACCAACCTTGCCCTGGCCAACGCCCTCGCTTCCCAACCCAATCCCAGCGACGGAGATCGTTCCAATATCACCCAACTCATCCAGCAGGCCATCCGTGAAGCCAAAGCCGCCACTACTCTTGATCCCCACAGCCCCATTGCCTGGCAAAATCTAGCCAATGTCTATCGCCAGCTCATCAATGTCGCTCAAGGCGCCGACCAATGGACCATTGCCGCCTACACCAAAGCTCTTACTTTAGATCCTCTCAATCCCCAGCTCCGGCTCGAACTCGGCGGCGTCTATTATTCTCTCAAAAATTATGATCAAGCCATCCGCCTCTTCATCCAAACCACCGAAGCCAAACCCGACTGGGCCAACGGCTACTACAACCTCTCTTCCGCTTACCGTGAAGCCAAACTCTACCCCCAGGCCCTCCAGGCCATGCGGGTTGTCATCGAGCTCCTTGAACCAACGTCCGCAGATTATCAAAAAGCCCAAGATGAATTAAAGTCTCTCGAAAAACTTGCCGAAGCCGAAAAACCCCAAACTCCACCAACTGACCCCCAAACCACCAACACCGAACAACCCGCTCTGGTCACCCCAACCTCTCTTCCCTCACCCTCAATCGAACCCATCCAGCTCCCCGATGGTTCTGGCCTCAATCTCCCTCCCGAATCCACTTCTTCTAGTCAATAACCACAAATGACGTCCTCCCCGGACAACAAGCTTTCAGCTTGATACTGTCCGGGGTTTCCTTTGGGTCTCATGCTAACCGCAAGTTAGCTGTCTTAGGAAGATCCAACTGACCTTGGTACTGGATATATTTCTTAATCTGTTCCTCGTTTAGTCCTACTGTTGATGAGAAATATCCCACACTCCAGATGCTACCTCCCAGATACATCTTGTTGATAAAAGGGAAGCGTTTCTTAAGTTTAATGCTGGTATACCACTTGAGGCGTTTAACTAGAGTGGAGATCGATGTATCTGGGTCAATCTCTACCTGAATATGGATGTGATCACGGTCGGTGTTGATAGTGTGAAAGTAAAGTGTGGGATATTTCTTTACTAAGCCGTAGAAGACTTTCTCGATCTCCTCTTTGACATACTCCTTGATGAATTTCCGACGAAACTTTGTCCCCCAGACTATGTGGAACTGGTGTTGGTAAACACTGTGATTGAGCTTGCGGGTGCGCATGGAGACAGCATATCAACCTTCGGCTGCTATGCCCATTCATCCCCGCACAGCATCGCTTCGCTCCAAAGGAAGCTTGTGCGGGGTTTCCTGGTAAACAAAAAGACCCACCATATTGGTGGGTCAGTCTTAGTTCGCGGTAGTCTCAATAAATCGTCGTTCAAACTCTGCCGCGAAATCGGGCAAAACTTCCCGAATTTTTCGGAGCGCTTCATCAAGCTTACTCGAATCGTTCTCCCTCTTTGCGGCATTCAGATCATCGAAGATCCCTTTTTTGTAATCTTCCTTGTCCGCCTCTCTCAAGGCATTGGCCAAGGCTCCAAAAGGTTTGCCGTTGTGACTATCGAAATTAGCCGGACGCAAGTCCGTCTTTTTTTCAGGAATAGACGTAAGAACAGGAATTATCGCCTCACGCGCTTTTTCCCGATCCACTGGCCTCGGTTCAGGCTCTGCCTGCCGCTTGCTGGTGACGGGAGCCCGCTTGACCAATGACTTGCTATTTTTTAGCAAATCAAAAGTCGAGGCTCCAACCCGGCCACTCTTGGAACGCAGGAACCAGAAATAATCCCGAATCCAACCATTTCCATGAAAGGCCACATTGGCCACTATCGACATTGTCAGATAGTGAATGAGGACCTGAACAAGCTTGTTGTCCAACACTCCTTTTTGGAGTAAAAAGACCTGGACCACATACATAATCCAAATCTGTACTTGGAGGCTTTGGGGTCGAAATTTTTTTCCTTCTTCCCGAAATCCGGCCAGCCAACCCAAACCAAAAACGATTGTCGTCAGAATGATCCCTGCAACCAGCACTTGGTTGTAGCTGATCTTTGACGACCAGATCGCAATCCCGCCCCACAGCACATAGCTGATAAAGGCGATAACAACGACGTCGTCAAACCAAGAAACAATCAAGGCCATCAGGCCTTTGATTTTTTTCACTTAGTCTTCTCCTTTTGCCCTTAGGGCATATGTTAACGAACACTGCCACCACTCTACCATTATAGGACAAATATGTCAATCACTCTAGCCTCAATCGGCCTCAAATTTGAACTAGAGTCCCTGGCCAAATTGGTTTATAATAAGCACCATTGGCTTGCCGCGTGCAAAGCTATGCAAACGGTTTACCGTGTGGCAAAGCTATGCAAACGGTTTACCGTGTGGCAAAGCCTATACACGGGCCCGTAGTCCACCGGTAGTGATGTCTCCATGGCATGGAGAAGAAGAG
>CAYIUD010000049.1:0-1741 GCA_964366265.1 uncultured Pseudomonadales bacterium
AACAGATAACGAGATTGCATCAGCTGTAAAATGGGAGGCAGAACAGTATATTCCGGTTCCGCTTGAAGGAGTGGAGTTGTCTTGGGAAATAATTGATCGACCTTTGAAAAGGACTGGTGGGGAGAAAATGAAAGTGTATTTGGCGGCGGCGGATAAAAAAATGGTTGATGGCTTGGTGGCGGTTTTTATGAGAATTGGTTTGGAACCGGAGAGAATGGAACCGGAGTTGATACCGACTTCGAGGGCGATAGTGATTGAGAAAAAATATCAAGGAGCGTCAGTGGTGTGTGTGATGGGGGCTATGAGTGTGGGGATCGGAGTGTTTGAGAATGATCAATTACTTTTTGTCTACAAGTCAAGTAGTGGTGGAGTATCTTTGACACGGGCGATTGTGGCTGGTTTGCAGTTGAGTGTTCAGCAGGCAGAGGAGTACAAGCGAACGTATGGAGTGACACAAAACGTGCTTGAAGGGAAGTTGATAACGGCGATGAAACCAGTATTTGACAGCATTGTGGGTGATTTGAAGAGAACGATTAGTTATTACAATCAAACTTATCCTGGTGGTCAGGTGGGGAGGATTTTGTTGACAGGTGGTACGGCGTTGATGCCTGGTTTGGTGCCTTGGTTATCAGCACAGGTGGGGGTTGAGGTGTTGATTGGTGATCCGTTTGAGGGTCTGGAAGTTCCGCCACAGTTTGCAAAGTTAGGAGCAGTCTATGCATCAGTAATTGGGGCGGCGTATAAGGAATAGTATGGCAGGACTAAGAGTTAATTTAACTTCAAAAGAAGCGATAAAAATTACCAGAGCGAATAGATTAATTGAAAGGATTAGATTGGGTGCTGGTATATTGTTAGGTTTGTTTGTGATGATGATGGTGATGGTTTATGGTTATTCTTTTTATGTCAACAATCGAATTGTGGTGGTGGATGGTGGACTCAAAGTGGTTTTGGCAGAAATAGAGGGTAAATCGGAAATAGAGCTAGTCTATCGAAGGTTGGCAGATGTTGTTCAAGAAGCCAATGTTTTAATAAAATCAAGAAAAGACTTTGCTGGAGTATTACTTGAGGTGTATCAGCTGTTACCGAGACAAGTGGAGATTGAGGGTATTCGTTTTGAAAAAGATGTGGTGATAGTCGATATTCGTGGAAAAGGGGTGCAGATTTTGGGTGAGGTGATAAAAATTCTATCAGAGATTACAACTAAAAGTACTCGTTTTAATTCGGTGGTTCTTGGCTCGATAAGGAGGTCTGATGATGGTTTGTATGTAGTAAGGGCGGAGTTGGGATTAACGAAAGCAATTTAAGATGGCAGTAGATAACAATAATTCCTATAAAAAAGAGAGGAGAGAGGATCGACCGAACCTTTTTGGTTTGGGAATAGGGGTTGATGTTGACAAAAGAGTGATGAGGATGATTTTAGTTTTGGTTGCGGAGATATTGATAATGTTGGTGGTTGGGTATTTTTTGGTTTTGCCTCGATGGGAGGAGACACAGAGATTGTCGAATAACTTGGAACTGCAGAGGATTCAGTTAGGCAATATGAATAAAAAGCTTTCGATTCTCGAGGATTTTGAAGTTAATATGGGTTCTTATGATCGGGTGACAAAAGGGGCATTTTCGCCGGCTAAAGATGTTGGATTGGTCTTGAGTTCACTACGGCAACTGGCGCGAATGACGGAAATTGAGATTGTTGGATATAGTGTAGATCCAGTGGTAGTTGATGAAAATGATGAGCAAGTAG
>CAYIUD010000049.1:1751-4999 GCA_964366265.1 uncultured Pseudomonadales bacterium
TTGACGAAAACAGGAAGCTTTTTGATGGAGTTAACGATTTCGGGTAAGGTCGCTCAGATTCAGCGTTTTTTGGAGTTGATGAATAACTCTTTGCCAATAAAAGTGTTCGAGGATATGACCATCACTAAAGGTGGTGCAATGGTTAGTGAGGAGTCAGAAGAAAGTTTGGAGATGAAAATAGAGGTAAGAAATTATTATATGCCTTCTGTGAAAAAGGTTGACCTGTCAGGGTTGATTAAGACTTTTGCTGATGAGGAAGAAGACCTTCTGGGAAAAATGGTTAAGTTTGAGGGCTTGCAAAGCGGAGGCGGTAATTCTCAAGAAGAAACTCCGTTGGGCAATAACGATTTGTTTGGAATCTAGTTTTTGAGAGTTGTGATTAAGCCTTTGGTTCTAGGTCAATGCCTTCTGTCTGGTTTTGAGGATCTTCAAAATTGTCTTCGGTTTCGTTAGAAGGAGCTGAAGCAGAGCGATTTTGTGAATCTAAGACATCAATGTTAACTCTGACACCTTGTTTGATAGCTAAAATACGAGCAATTTGACGAATAGCTTTGATGACTTTGCCGCTTTTACCAATAACCCGGCCGACATCTTCGGGGTGAGTTTGGATGGTGAGGTTAATTAGGCCGTCTTGGTTAGTTTCTTCGACTTTGACGTCTTCAGGATGATTAACGATGTTGGGAATGATGTATTCAAGAAGTTGTTTCATTTTTGTTTGGCCACTAACTGTCTGATGGTATCGGTGGGTTGAGCACCTTTTATGAGCCAGTCATTGTAGCGATTGAGATCAATTGTTAATTTATTTTTGGGGTCTTTGGGATTGTAGGAGCCAAGAGTATCGACGGCCCTGCCAGTGAGTTTGGATTTTTGTTCCAGAACGACAACCCGGTAGTAGGGTTGGTTTTTTCTGCCAGTTCGGGAAAGTTTGATTTTTAGCACAAGGGGTTCAGGATGTAGATAATGTAAGTGAATGATACTTCAGTGAGGTGAATTTTAGCAGAATTATACTTTTGGTGCAAGTTTATGGACTAATTTGAGGGCTTTTTGGGCGGCTGACTGTTGGGCAGTTTGTTTATTTTTGCCAGTTCCAGTGGCTAATTGAGTGCCTTCGGCGTGGACGGAGACAGTGAAAGTTTTGTCGTGATCCGGGCCGGTTTCTCCGATGGTGGTGTAGGTTGGAGCAAGAAAGCCGAGATCCTGAACTTTTTCCTGAAGAAGGCTTTTGGGATCTTTGAGGTCGCCATCAAGCATTTTTTTGGTCAGAGGGAGGATGTGTAAGTGAATAAAGGCTTTAGCTTGGTCTAATCCCCCATCGAGATAGATGGCACCAATGAGGGCTTCGGTGGTGTTGGCAAGAAGGGAAATATTTTCGCGTCCGCCGGATTTTTCTTCGCCAAAACTCATTTTAAGATATTCTCCTAGTCTTATCTTTTGGGCTACATTAGCCAAAGACTCTGTTCTAACAATAGCCGATCTGGCGGCGGTGAGAATGCCTTCTGGTTCAGCGATTTTTTCTTGGTAAAGGAATTCGCTAATGATTAGTTCTAGGACGGCATCGCCTAAGAATTCGAGGCGTTCATTGGAGACGGTTTCATTTGATTCGTTCAGGTGGGAACGGTGGGTTAGGGAGAGTTCCAAAAGGGGTGGATTGGTGAACTTGTAGTTGATGGTCTCTTGAAGTTGATCTAGTTTGTTGTTGGTCATGATTTGCTTGGAATTGGTTCTGAAGGTTTTTCTTCGTCGATTATGTCTTTATCCCGTTTGGTGGCTTTTAGGGCACTGGCGAGGACACCGTTGATGAAACTACCAGATGACTGGCTACCGTAGTGCTTTCCGATTTCGATGGCTTCGTCAATAATTACTTTGGGTGGGGTATTTTTTTTGTAGAGCATTTCGTAAACGGCTAATCTTAGGACACTAAGGTCGAGGCGGTTGATTTGAGATAGAGGCCATTCGGGAGCACATTTGGTGATGATTTGGTCAATATTTTCTTGGTCGGAGAAAACTTTTGCGCCGAGTTTGGAAGTGATTTCTTGATTGGGGTGAAAAGTGTTGGCGAAAAGAGCCTTAACAGCTTTGATGCGGCGAAGGTGACGTGGGTCGTGAGCAGTTTTCATCAGTTTATGATTGTTTTTGTGAACTCAGGCTACGGAGATGTTTATTTACTTTAGGATTCTGGTTCTTGATCTTGAGGATAATTTCTCGTTTGCGAGCGGCGCGACGAGTCCCTTTCCTTCTAGTTGAATGTTTGCGTTTGGGTGTAGCGGCCATATTATTTTAGTTCTTTTCGTCAGAGGCCGGTTAGTCTTTGACTGAAGTTTTCAGCAATTGTTGAATTATGGGTGTATTTTAGTTTGGAGAAGGGTTTTTTGCAAGTTGGGAATTGAGAGCTTCAAGAATTAGGGAATAATTGGATTTTTGGTTGGAAATAATTTGCTTGGCGCTTGCTTTTGCAATCTGGTTTAAGTTTGCTTCCCAGAAAGAGGAAAAATTGGTATCAAGATGGCCACTTTGGGCCGTACCAAAGACCTCGCCGATGCCACGTATTTTTAAGTCGAGACGGGATAGATCAATGCCGCGGTGATATTTCTCGAGAAGTTTTAGACGGTAAAGTGAGTCGTTTTGGTTTTCGGAACTGAAAAGGAAACAGAAAGCTTGGTCTTCTCCCCGACCAACTCGACCCCGGAGTTGGTGGAGTTGAGCTAGGCCAAAACGTTCGGCTCCTTCGATGATAATAATGTTGGCATTGGGGATGTCGATGCCGACTTCAATGACTGTGGTGCTGATGAGAAGGTGATACTTTTTGTGTTTAAAATCATTGATGATTTGATCTTTTTCATTTGATTTCATTTTGCCGTGAAGCAGAGCAAGCTTTAATTGAGGAAAGACATCTTTTTGAAGGTGTTGAAATTCGGTAGTGGCGGCCTTGACGTTTTTTAGTGATTCGTGTTGAGAGTTTTCGATTAGTGGAAAAACAATAAAGGCTTGAGTGTTTTTGTGAATGATTTGTTTATTGATCCAATCGTATGCAGATTGACGTTTTGATTCGGGGATGACCCAGGTTTTAACCAGTTTACGGTTTTTGGGTAGGGTAAAGATATTAGTGATATCAAGATGCCCGTAAAGTGAAAGGGCGATGGTTCTGGGGATGGGGGTGGCGCTCATGGTTAGACAGTGGGGGGTGTGTTTTTCTTTGAGAAAGTGGGATCAGATAGGAAGAGCGTCGTGTAGGGAAAGAGTGTAGATAT
>CAYIUD010000050.1:0-4986 GCA_964366265.1 uncultured Pseudomonadales bacterium
GCATCCACTTTATCGGATGACACACGTTTCACAATCGTATGATCCAACAAAAATGTCAGGTGGTTGGCAGATTCCAGAGATACTAGAAAAAGGGAGGACTAATGCATTACCGGAAAGCGTGTGGAAGGTGTCGATGATCACTGAGTTGGAAGATAACGGAGTGAAAAGTAGGACTTTTCAAGACATTACTCCAGATAAAGGGTTAGATTATTTGACTGAGATGTTTAAAAAACATCCAGAAGGAGTTTATAGAAAGAGTTTGGAGGAAATTGGGCTTTCGGCGAAAGCGTTAAAACAACTTGGTGACATCAGTCTTGAAACACCAAGCGCGAAGATGAGTGAAAAGATGTTGTGGGATTTAAAGTCAACCTTGATTAAGTTAAGTGAGAATGGTTATTTAACTAAGGATGAAATGAAAAGAACCTTGTTTGCGGCGGCAAATGTATATTTTTGGGAAATGTCTGGGGAAAATAATCCCGGATATAGAAATCCGGAAGAAAAAAGCGATGGTAACACTAGATTGGGTGAAGGGAGTCCTTATGTACGATTAGTTTCTCCGGCCATATTGATGGAGAAGTTTCTATTACTAGCGATACCAAAGAGAGGACAGGATAAGGCGAACCCAAATAAGGAAGTAGGGTTATTTGAATTTGAGAATGATCTTGGAACTGAAAAACTGAGCGTTTTGAGAGAAGAGGTTAAGAGATATATGCATCTGTTTGATGATGACGAGTTCTTTGCATATTTACCAAGATCGCAGAAATATGCGGGCTGGTACAGGATGATGACCAAAGTTATGCCAGATAAATATATTAGTGACGTAGAGAAAAAGAAATTATGGGAAGCCAGTCAAAAAATTTTTGGAGGAAGAAGGGATTGGAAAGCAGAAAAATAAACAGAGAGAATTATTTTTTCTCTTGAGGAGGTTGGAATCCTGAAATTTGTTGACCCATTGCCGTACCAGTTGCCTTAATTTGTTCGCCTGTAGGTCGATACCAAGGTCTTTGTCCTTCTCCAGGTTGTGCAGGGGCTTCCTGATACGCTTTTTTGACCCCATAGGCTCCGACTGCGACAGCTGCGCCTTCCTTAAACAAATCTGATTCCAGTTTGACGCCGAATGCAGCTTTAGTCATGTCAATGAATTTGGGAGCCATGATAAGGAGAGCTAATCCAATAAGGGCGTACCATTCAGACGAACCAGCGGCAAAATGTTCCCCTCCTGGGAGGCTTCTGAGAAGTTCGGCTTGAGGACTGAGGAGAGGGAGATTGACGACTGTTTGATCTTGAGAAATAACACCAAGATCGCCGATGTCAAAATCTTGGATTGTGTTAGCGATTGGTTGGATCATAAAGAATCCGGAAAAGAGTAAAAGAAAAGCGGTGACAGGAAAAACGACGACATTGGCGATGATGCCATTGAGCCAGCCGTTGAAGGCGTTTCGCCCTGGGATAACGTCAGTAAGAAGAATAATTGGAGCGAGGACGAGATAGATGATGAGATAAACATAGGAGCCAACAAGCTTAATAAAAATTTTTCCGAGAGAGATAAAGAGAGCGATTGTTAAAATGATACTCGAAATGATCCAAATACCGCTGAACGTGGCTACTACTGCGCCGAGTAAGGCAGAAACTCCTAAGATGGCACCAATTGCTCCAGGAATTCCTCCAAAAATACCTGCCAAAGCTAGCCCGACCCCTGAGGGAAGGAGGCCGATTTTTCCAAGTAAAAGGCCGGCAAAAAGGTTTCCTGAAGGGTTAGCACCACCAAAAACATCAAAGGCGTCGAGGGTATTCAAAAAAAGGTAATAAAAAACCCACATAAAATCGATAACCAGGCCAACAATAGCGTAAGAAAAAGTGATAAGGATGAGAGTGACGGCAAGTTTCGGGAGGGCGCTTTGGATGTTGGCGGCAGTTTGCGGGTTGATTTTGACACGGAACATGATGGCAAAACCATAGAAAACGAAGGCGAGAACGAAAAAGAAATAGGCGATATTGCGGAAGGCTTTCCAAAGAGGGAGAAACCCTTGGAGGCGATTGAAACCATAACCACCACCTTGGGCCTGGGTATTTTGAGCATAAGCAGGAGTGACTAATCGATGTTTGGAAAGGTTGCCTTGGAGGTAGGCGAAGTATTGGTTAGAACTAACAGGGGGAGTACTAATTAAATAAGCGATAGAGTTACCTAGTACATTAAGGTTACTATTGCTGGTTGGAAGGGGATCTTGGTCAATTTTACTAAGAAGGGCGAGGTAGTTGTATGAGCGGTTTTCAACGATGAGATCCTTGATTTTATCGGATAAATCTTTGAAGATTTCACTATCACCCTTGGCGGCGTTTTCGCCTCTGATCAGTTCATAGAGATGGAGGAAAATAATGTCGCCAAAACCGAGGCTGTCACCAGAGAAAGTGGATTGGTCACCGTCCTTGTGGCATTTGCCGGCATACCAAGTTTCGAGGTTGATGGTGTCACCTTGGCGGCGTTGGCAAAACTCATCGAGAATTTGGTCGCCAGGACCATTACTACTGGAGTTGTTGGAATTATTGTTAGGGTTACCGCCTGGGAGGTTATTAGTTGTACCAAGACCGGCGGCATGAATGGGGGAAATAAGCGGAAGAATGAGAAGAGCAGTGAGAAGAAAAGTGGTAGTGAGAAGGATTTTTTTAAACATTTTTATCAGTGATAAGAGTTTGGTAACTTGATAGTTTTATCATAGCAAAGAAGTATCGGTTTTTATCGACTACAAACACCAGCGCTGCGAAAAATGAGAACATTGAGAATTGAGTTGAGGTTACCAGTGCCTTTGTAGCCATACTCTTTGAGGGTTTGTTGTTCTGTTTTACCGCAATCACTTTTGATGGTGTTGATAAAACAGTCGGTTTTTGAAGTGATGCTGTTGTTGTAACCGATTTGGTTACCGATGTCACAACCAAAATGAGTGCCTGAAAGATTGAAGTTTATATCCGAATTAGCTCCGTCTGGTCTTTCGCTAATAAAACCCCCGCTTTCGTTGAGGGCAACAGCAATGGCAAAATAGGGGTTGAGGGTTTGGTTGTTACAAGTGGTGGAGAGAGCTCTGTTGGCGACGTATGAATAACAGGCGCCTCCGGGGCAAGAGTTTTCCAAAAGATGGGCTTTGACGTTGCAAGAGGCAGTACCTTGAATGCTGAGATCGGAAATGGAACATTGGGTGGCATTGGCGAGTTTTCGGCTTTTACCAATGAAATAGTCATACCAAAGTTTTCTTTGTCCTTCTAAGCCGGGACTATTAAGATTGTTGATGACATTTTGGGCATTGACGTTGGCAGTACTAGCGTCAACCCAAAGGGGAACACAGAGAGTGCCACTACTACTTGAGATTTGAGGTTGGGATTCAAAAGGATTTAGAGGGGCATTCAAGAGACTGGCGAGATCTTCGTCACAGTCTTCAACTTTCCCAGCTTGGAGACTGGCTGGTCGAAGCCAAAAATTGCGAAGTCGGCAGAGGTCAATTTCGAGTTGGCCGCCTTTGCGGCGGACGGGGGCAGGATTTTTGCCAGCAGTGCCGCCGCTAACTTCAACACTGAGACTTTCACCAGCGGCACCGCCAGAGTATTTGACGCCATTCCCGTACATGGGGGTGTCAGCAAAAGAGGAGGAGTTTTGAGAGACGGCGGTTGAGGGGAGCATTTGAGAGTAGAAAGAGAGATCGTGATTATTTGCTGGTTCGTTGATGAGACGGCTGAGAGTGGACATGTTGGGGTTGGTGAAAGAAACGAGGGAACGGCCAACTCTGGAACGAAGGGGAGCAGTATTGGGGTCTCTGTCGTTGACACCTTCTTTAAGTTTGGTGATGTAGAGGATGGGACAGGCGCCATCGGTATTAGGGGAACAGGTGCTACCGTTTTCATAAGAGCAGTTACCACTGCTTTGGCCCAAGGGGAGATAGGCGTCAATGGTGACAGGGACGAGAAGAGATTGGTTGAGTGAGGTGGTGGAGTCGCCTGGAGGAGTGTAGTAAGGATCTTGAGTAGTGAGGCCGAGGGGATAAGTTTGGGGGGAGTCGAGACTGGGATTGGTTTTGTCCATGGTGTAACAATAGGGCATGTCGGAAGCCCAGTCGGGACCAAGGAAATTGTTTCGGGCGGTACCAGCCATGTAGGTAAAAGCTTGCCTTGATTCTTTGTCAAGATTGAGTTCGCCTTTTTCTTCGTAAGTGATATCAAAAGTATTTTGAGCATAGGTGCCGTAAGTAATACGATCTCGGTTGAGCCAGCGAGGACTGAGAGCAGTGACGATGCCACCAGCGGCATTGCTCAAAATATCTTTGAGGGCTTGGATGTAGGGGAGATTTTCAGCGAGGACGGCGGCGCGATAACCAGTGGTCTTACTGCTAGCGTAATCTTCGGGGCTTTTGTATTGGAGGGCAAGATAGCCACGGACATTGTCAAAGTTGTAAGGGAGAAAGGCGTCATACTTAGCTTTGAGTTCAGGATCGAGATGGAGATAGATTTGTTCGGGGGTTTGTCCCTGACAATCAGAAGGAGTGGGATAAATGGTGAGACAACCAGGAAGATCATGGAGGAGTTCGCTGATTTTGAAGGTGGGGAGTGAGGCAAAATCGACACTGCTGCCACCTTCACCGGCTTCGCCGATGTAGTACTCGACAGGACTTTTGCCGAGGGCGAGAAGGTTTTGAGCTTTTTCTTCGGGGGAGTAGTGGTGACCGGAGGCGACATTTATACCAGAGATTTGGTTACTGGCAACAAAATTTTGATCAGGGCCATCGCAAGAGCTGGCGGCGTTGTTGGTGAATTGACCAATACCAAGACGGCCGCCCCAACCAGCGGAACGGATGGCGGCGGCAGAAGCAGAGACCCAGCCGTTGTAGGCGGTAATGCCGGGTTGGCCCCAGTCATGACAGTGGGCCTCGTTGGCGAGTTCTAGGCCATAAACAGCACCATTGCCGGCGGCGGCAGAAGCGATGCGGCGGGCAAAAGTAAGAT
>CAYIUD010000051.1:0-4941 GCA_964366265.1 uncultured Pseudomonadales bacterium
TTTTCATCACCTGATTTTATGTCAGGTGGTCGGATTCGTTTTAGAACTCACTAAATCCATCCAGTTAGAAGCTCTCAAAAATCTACGCTATACTCGACCCATGAATCTAATCTTGTTAGGCCCACCAGGTTCCGGCAAAGGCACTCAGGCCAAACTTCTGGCTGATCACTTTGGCCTCAAGCATATTTCTTCCGGCCAACTTCTCCGCCAAGCCGGTCAAAATGACCCCAATCTGCAAAAAATTCTCGACAGTGGTGAACTCGTCCCCTATCCAACCGTCCTTTCAGTGATCGAGCCTTTCTTAGCTAGCAGTTTTGTTCTTGACGGTACCCCCCGTAACCTGCGCCAAGCACAAGAACTGGAATCATTTTTTAATCAAAAAGGTATCCAAGTCGACCTAGTCATCTATTACGATTTGCCCGATGAAGACGGAGTAAAAAGGTTGTTAGACCGTGCCCAAAAAGAAAACCGTTCTGACGATACTCCCAAGGTCATCAAAGAGCGTTACCACGTTTACCATCAGGCCACTGAACCAGTCATCAAGCACTATCAGGTCCAAAACAAACTTGTCACTATTGATGCTCGGCCCGACATCAAGACCATCTTCCAAAACACCCTCGCCCAGCTTCAAAAGTGATAAAATATCGCTATGAATAGCAAAAAAATCGCCATTATGCAGGAGGGCGGCCGCAAACTAGCTCAAATCCGTCGTCAACTTGCTGAGGCCGTCAAGCCCGGCGTCACTCCCCTCGATATCGAAAATTTAGCCGTCAAATTAATCAACAAATCAGGCGGTCAGGCTTCCTTCAAAATGGTCCCCAAATACCATTTTGCCACCTGCATCAACGTCAACGACAGTCTTGTTCATGGTATTCCTACCAACACCCCCTTCAAAGACGGTGATCTAGTCAGTCTCGATCTTGGCCTCTACTATCGGGGTTATCACACCGATACCTCCACTACTGTCGTCGCCGGCCAATCCACTCCCCAGCTAGATCAGTTCATCAAAGTGGGCCTCAAAGCCCTCAAAAACGGCATAAAAGCCGCCCAAGCAGGCAACAGGATCTCTGATATCAGTCGTGCCGTCCAGACCACCATCGAGAAATCCGGTTACTCCGTTGTCCGTGACCTTACCGGCCACGGTATTGGCAAACTTCTCCACGAGGACCCCTATATTCCCAACTTTACCGACCATCGCCATCATGACCCCGAGCTCAAGGTTGGCCAGACTCTTGCCATCGAACCAATGTACACTATGGGGGATTACCGAATTGTGGTCGGAAGCGATGATTGGACCATCAGTACCGCCGACGGCTCCCTCGCCGCCCTGGTCGAAGACACCATCGCCATCACCGAAAACGGCCCCATCGTCCTCACTCAGGAAGACTAAAGCTTTATTCCCAAAAACCATTTTTTACGGTAAAATCAACTGCCCAGGCAGGTCTATAGCAAAAATCACTCTTTTCTGGTAGAATTCACCCCAGTTATGGCACCTCAAATTGAGACCCAAAAACAAACAGGAACCGTCATCGAAGCACTGCCCAACACCCAGTTCCGAGTTCAGCTAGATAACCAGACTGTCGTTCTTGCTCATCTGGCCGGCCGCATGCGCCTAAACCGCATCCGGGTCATGCCCGGAGACGAAGTTGTCGTTGAGATTACTCCTTACGACAATTCCAAAGGACGTATCGTTTATCGCAATAAATAATTACTTGCCAATCAAACAACCAAAAATTGTTTGAGTTCGCTATTTTGTGCCTAATTATGAAAGTCAAAGCATCAGTCAAACCACGTTGCAACAAATGCAAAACCGTCCGTCGTAAAGGACGGATTTATGTTGTTTGTGACAATCCTCGCCACAAACAACGTCAAGGTTAATCAAATTACAAATTTTAAAACTGAGCTCTGAGCTCTAAAAACTTAAAAAAATATATGCCACGCATCTCCGGAATCGACATCCCCAACGACAAACCTATCAAGGTCTCTCTGACCTATGTCTACGGAATCGGTCGTTCTCGCTCTAATCAGATTCTTTCTGAACTCAATATCGATCCCAATCTTCGCGCCAACAAACTCACCAGTCCCCAAATTCAGGCTATCGTTTCCAAAATTGATCAATTCCCCACCGAAGGTGACCTCAAAAAAATTATTCGTGACAACATTCAACGCCTCAAACGTATCGGTGCCTACCGTGGCCTTCGCCACCTGGCTGGCCTTCCCACTCGTGGCCAACGCACTCGAACCAATGGCCGCTCCACCAGAGGCCGCCGCAAGACTGTTGGTTCTATGACCAAAGAAATGCGTCAAAAATTAGAAGATGCCTCAAAGAAATAAACCCATGCCTAAAAAATCATCTCTCAAAACCAAAAAAACCATGGTTCACAAAACCGCCAAAAAAAAACAAAGTTCTACTTTGGTCACTTCCGGTCGAATGTATATCAAAGCTACCTTCAACAACACCCTTATCACCTTTACTGATCTCAAAGGGAACGTCATCTCCTGGACTAACACGGGTAATGTTGGTTTCAAAGGCACCCGCAAATCCACCCCTTATGCCGCCACTACTACTATTGAAGAATCAATCAAAAAAGTTAAAGAAAGAGGTCTCAACGCTATCGATGTCTTTATCAAGGGTCCCGGACCAGGTCGCGATGCCGTTTTACGGGTTCTTCGCAATTCAGGCCTGGATATCAATATGATTGCTGATATCACCCCAGTCCCCCACAACGGTTGCCGCCCCAAAAAGGCCCGCCGTGTCTAACAATTAATTTATTATCTGAGCTCTTATTACTGAGCTCTTAAAACTAAAATATATGGCTCGATATTCTGGACCAAAACACCGTCTCTGCCGTCGTGAAGGTGTTCGCATGTGTAACGCCAAAAAATGTCCTCTAGACCGCAAAGGCTCTCAACCGCCAGGTCAACATGGACGCAAATTCTCCGGTCATGTTTCTGACTATGGTGTTCAGCTCCGTGAGAAACAAAAAGTCAAACGAATTTATGGTGTCCTCGAGAAACAATTCCGTCGTTACTACAGTCAAGCTCTCAAAGATGAAGCCAACACCGGTTTACGTCTTCTTCAACTGCTTGAAACCCGTCTCGATAATATTGTTTTCCTCTCTCGGTTTGCCACCACTCGTCGGGCCGCCCGACAACTCGTCAATCATGGCCACGTTTTGGTCGATGATCACAAAGTCGATACTCCTTCATACAAGGTCAGCCCTGGACAAACCATTACTCTAAAAACCAAAACTTTCAAGCTCCCGATCGTTACCGAAGCCACCGAAGGCAAAGAAAAACCACCGGTCTGGATCAAGAAAAAAGCCACTGTTGTCAAAGTTGACCATCTCCCCGATCGGGATGATATTAGTCGTGACATCAATGAGCAATTAATTATCGAGTTCTATTCACGTTAAGGATCAACTGATATAATCTTTAGATCTTTAATAAAAAGCAAAAAAAATGCAAAACCCAAACTTTAAACTCACCACCAATGCCCAAAAAGGCAATTTCGCCGAAATTAACATCGAACCTCTTGAAAAAGGCTTCGGCCATACTCTTGGTAATGCCCTTCGCCGAGTCCTTCTAAGTAATCTTGAAGGTGCCGCCGCCACTCAAATCAAAATTGACGGTGTCAGCCACCAATTCAGTACCCTCGAAGGTCTACAGGAAAATATTATCAGCCTTATTCTTAACCTTAAAGGCGTCAACTTCAAGCTTGAAAGTAATGGCCCCGCCACCGTCAAAATCAACGCCAAAGGTCCCAAAGAACTCACTGCCGTTGATCTAGAATGCCCAGCTGGAGTCTCCGTCAGCAACCCCGATCATGTTTTGGGCACTCTCTCCGGCCCCAAGGCTACACTCAAAGCCGTGATTACAGTCGAAAGAGGTATCGGCTATGCTACTGCCGACGAACATAATACTAACGAAATCGGTGTCATTCCTATTGACTCTATCTTTACCCCGGTCATCAAAGCCAATTACACCGTTGAATCTACTCGTGTTGGCGACCGAACCGATCTCGACAAAATTCGTCTTTCTATCGAAACCAACGGCACTATTTCCGCCGAGGATGCTGTTAAAGAAGCCGCCAAAATTCTTTCTCAGTATTTTAATCAGGTTCACAACCCTATTTTTGATATTCAGGATGAAAATGCCAAAGAAGTCTCGCACAAATCTGATGACCAAATGATTGAGGAACTCAACCTTCCTACCCGTGTCACCAACGCTCTCAAAAAAGGCGGTTTTAATAAGATCAACGACTTCAGTTCCGCTTCAGAAGCCGACCTCCTCAAAGTCAAAAATCTTGGTGAAAAGTCCGTCAAAGACGTTATTAAAAAACTCAAAAAAAGAGGCATTGAAATAAAATAATCTTATGGCACAAAAACACCGTTCCAAGGGTGTTCACCTTGGTCGTAACTCCAACCAACGTAAAGCCTTGTTCAAAGGCCTACTCAACTCCCTTATTCTCCACGAGGAAGTTAAGACCACTCCAACCAAAGCCAAAGCCATTCAAAGACTTTTTGACAAGTTGGTCACCAAAGCCCGACCTGCAACCGTTCACGCTCGTCGCCTTCTCCACGCCTTTCTAGGGGACAAAACCTCCGTCAACAAACTAGTTGATGAGCTCAACCGAAGATTCGGCAAAAGAACCTCAGGTTTTACCCGAGTTACCAAGTTAGGCCTAAGAAAAGGTGATAACGCACCCATTGTTAAGCTCGAAATCGTCGATAAATCGGCTCCTGAAACTAAAACTACCAAAGAATCTGCCCCCAAACCTAAAAAATCCAAATAATTTTTCATACCATGACCACTATTGCTACTAAATCCAAAGACATAACTCGAGCTTGGCGTCTAATTGATCTCGATGGCCAAGTTCTCGGTCCTGTTTCCACCCAAATTGCTGAAATCTTAATTCGTAAAAACAAAATAGACCAGAGC
>CAYIUD010000052.1:0-4843 GCA_964366265.1 uncultured Pseudomonadales bacterium
CTTGATCAGAAGTTTGATGAAAGGTTAAACACGCTTGATCAGAAGTTTGATGAAAAACTCAAACCCATTCACAAAAAACTAAACAAACTTCAAAAAGACCTCACCACCACCATCCGCTTTTTTGACAACGACATCTCCAGGCTACACAGACGAACCACCCGTATCGAAAAACACCTTAATCTCCCTCCATTTTCAAACCTATAAAGCCTCAACCACATTCTCCATCAAACACACCACTGTTACCGGTCCCACTCCTCCCGGTACCGACGTAAAAAAGCTGGAATTTTTCGAAACATCAGTTTCAAAATCTCCTTTAGGAAAACCAACATCAATCACTACTACTCCCTTTTTTACCATCTCTGGCTTAATCAGCCCCTCTTTTCCAGTTGCCGAAATTACCACATCATAATCCGCCAATTTCAGTTCATCGTTCACCTCAAACTCCCCCACTTCAAAACCAAACCGCTTCAACTGACTCACCAACGGCTTCCCCACCATTCCCTTACTTCCCACCACCGCCACTTTCATCCTTTCAATATCCAGTCCAATCTCTCTAATTGCCTCATCCATAACCTTCCCCACTGCCTTTATCGTCGCTGGCAAAAACGCTTGTTCTCCCGTTGCTATCAACCTGAAATTCTCACTCGTCAACCCATCAACGTCTTTTTTCACCGGAATCAAATCCAAAATTTTTTGAGTCTCTTCCTTACCCACTAAAACCGCCTGCCCTGCGAAGCCTCGGCGAAGTAGGGGCAACTGCACCATCAAACCATCAATAGTATTATCATTTGCCAAATTCACGACCTGTTCCTTGAGATCCAAAATTTCAACAATCTCAACTTTTATTCCAATCCGATCCCCCATTTCTTTTTTTTTCTTACTGTAGATCTTCCCTGACTCATTACCAGCCGATACCAATATCACCAATCTAGGAACTCTCCCCACCACCATCACCTTCTGCCGTAATTTTTCCTCCAATTTTGCCGCAAACCCCTTTCCATCAAAAATCATAAACCCCATTTTAACAAAGCTCCTATCTTCGCTCTCTCCCTCTCAACACCGATTCAAGTGTGCCCTCGGGAAATAACTGATCACCCTCCATATCTTCCTTCAATACTCGCCGAAAAACTTCCCGTAAAATCTCCCCCGCCACTACTTCCCTCGACCTTTCCGCACCAATGATGATTGTATTCTTCCACCAAACTCCATACCCTCGAACCATATCTAACGCCGCCTCTCCATACCTCTCCGCCACTCGCCCAACAAAATCAACGTCAACATCAAAACTATCTCCTTCATCTCCTCTTGAACTCAATCTCCTCCACAACTCTTCTTTCCCCAAATACAACACTATCCTCAAATCCGGCTCACCAAACCCATTATCAATGTATTGCTCTTGATGTATCTTATTCAACAATTGTCTACCACACCCACTCTCTGCCTGAAAAAACCAACTCGACATATAATCTCGATCCTTCAAAACCGTCTTACCCTGCTCAAGTTGTTCGCGCACCCACCACATGTTAGAGCTCCTCGCTTTGTACATCATCTTCAACTCCTCCTCCGGAGCCAATCTTTCCGCCATCCTTAACCGAAATATCTCTTTCCTAATCTCCTCTGCTTCCTGCGTTCCCCCAGGTTCCCTCGTCGTCACTACCGACAACCCCCTTTTTTCCAGATTCTCTTGCAATAATTCCAACTGTGTTCCCTTTCCCACACAGCTCGCTCCTTCCAACACTATATATTTTCCTCTCTTCATTATCGCCGATAATAGAACTTATCTCTATCCCTTGTCAACAATTTACAAGCTTACTTTTTATCTTTAAAATAGTCATCGTTCATTAACATGGAAAGGACGCAGAGTGAAACAGTATTTAGATCTACTCAGATACGTCTTAGATAACGGCCAAGATCAATTCGACGAACGCACTGGTGTGGGCACGCGTTTTGTTTGGGGCAATCAACTCCACTTTTTTCTCCCTGAAAGATTTCCCCTCGTCACAACCAAAAATACCCACATGCACAGTATCGTCCATGAACTACTTTGGATGATCAGTGGAAATACCAACATTCGCTATCTCAACCAAAACAAAGTCCGCATCTGGAATGAATGGCCTTACCGCCGTTACCTAAAGGAAACTGGGCAAGCTATCCCCAATCCCCATTCAACAGACTGGCAACTAGGCATCAAGAAGTTCGCCGATCAAACCGTTACAAACGAAGAATTTGCCAAAACCTGGGGTGACATTGGCCCCAATTATGGATATCAGTGGCGCCATTTTGACGGCTATCTCGATCAACTCGGTGGAGTCGTCAAAGAAATCAAAGCCCACTCTACTAGTAGACGACTGCTCGTCACCGCCTGGGATCCGCGCGTCATCAACATCTTAGACGCAACCTCGCTCCCTCCTTGTCACTACAATTACCAGTTCAAAGTCTTTGAAGGTAAACTGTATAGCGTCGTCACTTTAAGATCCTGGGACGTTTTTCTAGGCGGACCATTTAACATTGCTCAATATGCCCTCTTAACCCATATGGTCGCTCATGTCGCCGGATTACAAGCCCAAGAACTTGTCGTTGAATCACACGATACCCACCTATATCAAAATCATCTTGACCTGGCTCGACTTCAATTGGAACGAGAACCCAGCCCTTTGCCAAAATTAAGTTTCACCAGGACAATCGACTCCATCGACGATTTCCAAGCCAATGACATCATTCTCACTGGCTACAATCCTCACCCTGCCATCAAAGCAGAAGTGGCTGTATAAAACACCCCAAAACAAACCCCGTTAACAATACTGTTCACGGGGTCTTTCTTTTTTAGGACTCCTCCCAAAACCGGCTTTCCGTCGGTCCCATTTGACCTTGATACTTATTCCCAGCCTTTCCATACGGCCGTTCCACCTTGCTACTCATCATAAAAAAGCAAATCTGTGCCACCTTCAAATTTGGGTACAAGACAATCGGCACGACATTCAGGTTACTCATTTCAAAAGTAATCTGCCCTCTAAAACCCGGGTCAATGTATCCTGCCGTTGCGTGAACCACCAAACCCAACCTCCCTAAACTGCTCTTTCCCTCAAGTTTGGCCGACAAATCCCGCGGAATCTCGAAATACTCCACTGTCGTGGCCAAAACAAACTGATTGGGATGAAGCACAAAACCACTTTCCCCTACTTCCAGCAATTCAGTCACTACCGAACCTTTATCATGCAAATCAATATGGGTCATCCCGTGATTGGGATAAATCCTAAACTGATCGCCCAAATGAAGATCGTAAGTTGAAGGTTGAACACAACGATA
This sequence comes from uncultured Pseudomonadales bacterium, assembly GCA_964366265.1. Classification (GTDB taxonomy): domain Bacteria; phylum Patescibacteriota; class Microgenomatia; order UBA1400; family Chazhemtobacteraceae; genus CAYIUD01. Next base: position 3,307 of record CAYIUD010000052.1, read on the forward strand.
ATCAAAAGGCCTGATCACTAGATCACCCCCCTTGATTCTCTTCCTAAAGTCAATGTCAGACAGAATCATCGCTTCCTCCATAAGTTAATGTCCACTTCCGATTCTACCTTACTTACTTGACTCACTTGACTCATTCTCACCACCATCCGGCTTCTGTTCCTCTTCTTCACCACCCGGTTTTTTCCAAGTTGCCCACTTGCATTTTGGATAATTCTCACACCCATAAAACTCTTTCCCAAACCGCGTCTTTTTTATTATCACTCCGCCACCACATTCCTCACACTTTGCGCCCTCCACATACTCCTTATAATTGGCTGTGTATTTACACTCCGGAAACCGCTCACAACTCAAAAACCTACCGAATCTACCCTCCCTTATTATCACCTCTCCTTCCTTACACTCCGGACATTTTTCTCCCGTTCTCTCTACCGGGATCTCAATTCTTTCTGCTTTCTCAGCCACATCTTCCACTTTTTTCTCAAACGGTCCATAAAAATCACCCAAATACTTCTGCCATTCCTTCTCACCCCTGGCAATATCATCCAACCCATCCTCCATCTTCGCTGTAAAATCATAATCCATTTCCTCCGGAAAGTTTTTGACCAAAAAATCACTCACCGTCATCCCAATCTTCGTCGCAAAAAACCGCCGGCTCTCTCTATTCACATAGGCTCGACTTAAAATCGTCGAAATAATCGACGCATAAGTTGATGGCCGACCAATTCCTCTTTTTTCCAACTCTTTCACCAAGGACGCATCGTTATATCTTGGTGGCGCCAAAGTAAACTTCTGCTCCGTCGTTACTCCCTTATTCTCCAACTTATCCCCCTCCTTAACTTCTGGCAATATCACCTCCCCCTCCCCTTTTTGATACAGCTTCCGCCACCCGTCAAACTTGATCACCTCACCGTTAACTTGCAAACCATAATTTCTTTCTCCATGAGCAATCACTTTTACTGCCGTTGCATCAAAAACCGCCGGAACCATCTGACAGCTAATTGTTCTTCGCCAAATCAAACCATACAATTTCTCCTGATCCAAGGCTTCTTTACCCTTACCTTTATACGAATTAGTCCCCAAAGTCATATCAGTCGGCCTAATCGCTTCATGAGCTTCCTGAGCCACCACTTTCCCTCTGGTTTTATAAAAAACCGCTTTCTCTGGCAAATATTTTTCTCCAAACTCACCCTTAACAAACTTTCGTATCAGCTCCACCGCCGAATCTGCCAAATTCAATGAGTCGGTGCGGTGATAAGTAATGTCTCCCTGTTCATACAACTTTTGTGCCACCATCATTGTTTTTTTACTGCTCCAACCCAAAACATTCGCCGCCGCTTGTTGCAAGGTCGATGTCTTAAAAGGTGGATGTGGCCAACTTCTTCTTTCTTTCTTCGTCACCTCTTTAACTACCAAACTCGCCCCTCGCAAATCTGCTTCCGCTTCTTTTGCTTGCTGTTCATTTTTAATTACCGCTTTTTTACGGTTTATTTCCCTCAACTCCAACAAGATCTCCTCACCAGATTTCTTAGCTCCTTTA
>CAYIUD010000053.1:0-4661 GCA_964366265.1 uncultured Pseudomonadales bacterium
GTGGGGGTGATTTCATTTTTGGTATTGGTTTTTGGGTTGTTGGGCGGGTCTAATTTTGAAGAAATTTTTTTGGTGGCAGTAGCTTTGGCAGTGGCGGCGATACCGGAGGGTTTGGTGGTGAGTTTGACGGTGATTCTGGCGATTGCGGTGCAGAGAATTTTGAAGAAAAAAGCGGTGGTGAGAAGATTGGCGGCGGCAGAAACATTGGGGAGTGTGGATGTGATTTGTGCTGATAAGACAGGCACCCTGACTAAGGGGGTAATGAGAGTAACGCAGATGATTACTGGTTTGAGAGGTAAAAGAAGGGGGGAAAAGGAAATGTTGATGGCGGCAATATTGTGTAATGACATGAGGGATCCGTTGGAACTGGCGATGAACGAGTGGGCGCGAGAAAAAATGGGAAAAGGGAAGGAATTGAGGGAACTTTATGAGCGGTTAGATAGTCTGCCGTTTAATCCGAGAGATAAATATATTGCGACTTTGCACAAACAAGTCGGAGAAAGTCAGTGGTTGTTTGTTTCGGGAGCGCCGGAAGTGATTTTGGAAAAGTCAGAGTTGAGTGGGAAAGAAAGAGAACAATGGCGGGAGAAGTTTGCGCAGATGGGAAATCAGGGATATAGATTGGTGGGTTTTGGATATAAAAAAGTGAGGGGTAAAAAGAAAGTAGTTAAGACAGAAACAGATGGTTTGGTTTGGTTGGGGATTTTGGTTTACGAAGATCCGGTGCGCAAGGAGGTGAAGATGGCGCTTGAGCAAGTGATTAGATCAGGAATTGCGGTAAAAGTGATTACAGGTGATTATCGGGAGACAGCGGCGGCGGTTTTGCGGCGGATTGGTTTGCTTGATGGCGTAGAAGCTGGATTGGTCCTGGAAGGTGATGAGTTGGAGAAAATGTCAGAAAGTGAATTGGCCAGTGTGATTGACGAGGTGGTTTTGTTTGCGAGAACTAATCCGGAACAGAAACTGAAGATCGTGGAGGCATTAAAACAGAAAGGACACATCGTGGCAATGACGGGGGATGGAGTTAACGACGCACCGGCGTTGAAACGGGCGGATATAGGGATAGTGGTTAATGAGGCGAGTGATGTGAGCAAGGAGACCGCGGATATGGTGTTGTTGGATAGCAATTTTGAAACAATTGTTGGAGCGATTGAGGAAGGAAGGGCAGTGTATGACAATTTCAGGAGAATTATTGTTTATTTGTTGGCGGATGCATTTGCGGGGATTTTTTTGGTGACGGTGGGAATGTTGTTGGGTTGGCCTTTGCCGTTGTTGGCGGTACAGATTTTGTGGATAAATTTGATTACTGATGGGTTGCCGAGTTTGGCTTTGACGGTTGAGCCACAGGAGAAGGGATTGTTGGAGCGTTTGCCCAGGTCTCGGGGCGAGGGATTAATTGATGGTCAAGTATTGATGTTGATTGGATTGATTTCGACAGTGGCGGCATTGATAACCTTGGGAGTTTTTGGATATTTTTGGCGGGAAGGTTGGTTGGGCTTGGAGTACGCGCGGACGATGGCTTTTTCGATGTTGGGAATTAGTTCTCTGTTATATGTTTTTTCGTCCCGGTCTTTGTCGGAGCCTATCTGGAGAGTTAATTTTTTTAGGAATCCGTGGTTGGTAGCGGCGGTGGGTGTGGGGGTACTACTGCAGGTGATGGTGGTCTATATACCAGTATTACAAACTATCTTTAAGACGGTGGCTTTGGGAACCGGTGAGTGGTTGGTGATTTTTGCAGGGGCGATGTTATTGATGGCGGTAATTGAGGGAACTAAGTTTGTTTATGTTAGGCGGTGATGAGGGTTAAGTTTTTATGGCACCAGGATTGCCAGTGGTTGGTGATTCTAAATGATTATGAACGAAATCAAGGAGAATTTGTTTAGAGTGGCGGTTGTAGTCGGCTAGTTTTTTGAGATATGGTTGGAATTTGGTTAATTCTTTGGGATTGTCGGCGATTCGGCTAAGGATCTGACCGGCTTTGATAGGATTTTCTTCAACGTAACCGAGATGGTATTGCTTGATTAGATTAAGATTGCCGGTTTCGTGACCGGAGACATGGGTGATGGCCATAAAAGGAGTTTGAGTGGCGACAGATTCGAAGATGGTGTTGGGACCGGCTTTACCAATGATTAAGTCGGCGGCTTGCATGTAGTGATGGAGCTGATCAGTGAAGCCGATAGGAACAAGATGAAGGCCTTTCTTTTTATTGAGAATTTTGCTGAGTCTGTTGATGGTAGTGAAGATTTGTTTGTTACGGCCACAGATGATGACGATTTGAAGGGGTTTGTTGATGAGCGAAAGTGAGGGAATAATCTTGAGAATGGCTGAGGTGCCTTCGCTACCACCGATGATGAGAAAAGTGAGAGTGTGAGGATCGAGGTTGAGTTGTTGGCGAATGAAGGTTTGTTTGTATGAGGTTTCGAATTGGTTTTGAACTAACCAACCGGTGGTAATAATTTTTTCTTTGGGGATGTGATTTTTTTGGCAGAATTTGGCAGTGGTCTTGTCAAAAATAAAATTGAAAGCTCTAGGGGTAGGTTCGAGAGGAATAAGAGTATGAGGGTCGGTGAGAATGTTTAAATAAGGTTTATCTTTTTGGATTGATTCAATGACGGGATTGAGAATGAACCAAGTGGAGATAATGAGAGCTGGTTTTTGTTCATGAATTTGTTGTTCGATGATTTTTTTGTAGGTGAGGAGAGCGTAGGAACGGGCGAGTTTTTGAACAGCTTTTTGGTTGCTAAGTTTGTAGGGAATAAAGCCTAGTCGGGGGAAGTAAGTGTGAAGGGGGGCATAGATGTCGAATTCTTTGCCTTGATGTTTGTTGATATGAATCTGGTATTTTTGGGTAGTGAGGGTTTGAGCGATGGCGTTGGCGATACTGGCATGCCCTTGAGTAGTAGTAAAAATGGAGATAGTTGGTGTTTTTTTCATTGGAGACAATTTAGTCGTCGAGTTTGTCTGAGGCGAGGAGGTCTTGAAGGATTTTTTTTATTTTTGGTCGGTTAGTGAATTGTTTGATGGTTTGATCAAGTTTGTCTAGTAGAGATTGGTTGCTGCCATCTTTTTCGAAAATGTGGCCGCCCATGAGGTAATCTTTGGGTTTGATGATTTTGGCGCTGGTGATGGCATTTAGTTTTCTGACGGCGATTTGTTGGAGGGTTGGGAGGGTGCCTTCGGAACGGAAGCGTCGGAGAGAGTAGATAAATTTGGGTTGATGATAGACGCCAAAAGAGAAATTTTTTTGATGACCAACTTTGACAAAATCTTCATCTTCACCAAAAGTAGCGTCTTCGCTGAAACCGCCAATGGCTTTAAAGGCTTTTGGGGAGCAGCCCATGAGAACGCCGATGGCCATAGGAGATTCGATGATTCGGGAAGCTTCAAGGGCGAGATTAACCATGGTGGTATAGGCGTGATTAGCTGGTTTGTCGATGTCCGGAACTGACCAAGTGGTAAACATGTCGTATGGTTGGCGGTGGAGTTGGAAAGATAAACCTTCGAGATAGTAGGGGGGAAGTTGGGTATCGGCATCGATAAAGAGGAGGTATCTGCCGGAGGCGGTTTTAGCGCCAAGGTTGCGTTGGTGGGAAACGTGGCGGACAGGGGAGATAATTTGTTTGTAGTTTGGGAGATTTTTGGCGAATTTGTTGGCAAATTTGCAAGTGTTGTCGTCGGAGTAGCCGTCAATATGGATGACTTCGAAATTACGACTGGTTTGATCGACAAGATTTTTTAGAAGGCGGGGGAGGTATCTTTCTTCGTTGAGAGAGGGGACGATAATGGAGATGAAGGGTTCATTTTTCATGCTGGTAGAATTATACAATGAAGCTAGTGATTGGGTTAGGAAATCCGGGAGAAAAATATGGGGGGACGAGGCATAACGTGGGTTTTGAAATGGTTGAGGGATTGCTTGAGAAAGTTTCTAACTCACAAGTAACAAGTAACAAACAAATTCCAAATTCCAAGTTCCAAGTTAACAAACGTTTTGAGGCAGAAATTGCAAGAATTGGAGATGTTTTGCTAACTAAACCACAAACATTTATGAATGAGTCAGGGAGATCGGTACGTAAGGTTATGGATTTTTATAAGATTGTAAGTGAGGACTTGTGGGTGATTCATGATGATTTGGACATTAGACTGGGAGAGTATAAAATTCAACAAGGAGTGGGGCCGAAGGTTCATAACGGGGTGAATGACATCGAAGAAAAGTTGGGTGAAACCGGTTTTTGGCGGGTGAGAATAGGGGTGGATAGCAGAACTAGTCGAGAGATTCCTGGTGATGAATATGTATTGAATAAGTTTAGGTTAGAGGAACAGAAAACTTTGGATGAGGTGATTATTAGTGTGGTAGAAGAACTGTGCAGGATCTTAAATCTATCTTAAAGGGATATCAGTTCGAGACAGATAAACAGAGGCGGATAAGTCGGGAGTGGCAGGATTATGCTTATCGGTTGGCATTAGAACTGGATGATTTGGCACATAAAAGTTTGTATATGAGATTGGCAAAAAATGAGGAGAGATGGATGTTGGAGGAAGTAAGGATATTTGTGAAAGGGGCAAGGGCAGATAACAAAGGCAGATTGTTTATGTGGAAGTTAAGTGAGCTGAAAAAAGAAAAGACGAAAGTCATGCGTGTTCCTATTTCATTAATGAGTCAT
>CAYIUD010000054.1:0-3772 GCA_964366265.1 uncultured Pseudomonadales bacterium
GATCTAACTTGGGGAAAAAGGGAGATAGTTTTTTAAAGCGAGTGAAAAATAGATTCATTTGTGGTAGAATTTGTCGTATATGCCGATATTGAAACATGCAAAAAAGAAGTTGCGCGTTGATGAAAGACGGGCAAGGGTAAATAAAAAAATTCGAACCAAATCCAGAAAGGCAGTGAAAATAGCTCGTAAGGAACCAAGTGAGGGGGCTTTGCGTCAAGCTTTTTCAATGCTTGACCGAGCGGCTAAAAGGAAGATTTTGCCAAAGAGGCGAGCTGACAGGATTAAGTCGAGATTGAGTAAATTGGTAGTGAGTAGCTCTAAACCCGAGACCAAACAAAAGAAGTCAAAAAAGTAAACGGAGAGTTGGTACAATGAGATTGTGCCTGCCAAGAGAAGTTTTTTTACTAAGGTTAATTTGATACCTCAGGATGAGTTTGAGCGGAGTTTTTTGGGTAAGGCGTTGTCGTGGTCGCTGACGGCAGGAAAGTCAATTGTGATTCTGACGGAGTTTGTGGTGATTTTGGCGTTCTTGTCCAGATTTAAACTGGATCGGGATCTCAATGATCTGAATGAGGTATTGATCCAGAAGCAGGCGGTGGTGGATAGCTATGCAGAAATTGAAACAAGAATGCGAGCGATACAGGCTAGACTGGATGTGGTCCAGGAAATTGATAAATCAACTTTGGATGCCGAGGGGGTGTTGACGGATTTGATTGCCAGTACCCCGTTGGATGTGGAGTATGAATCAGTGAATTTGTCGAACACCAATATAGCCTTAATAGGAGTGGCGGGTTCGGAGGCGGGTTTTTCAGCATTGTTAAATAAGGTGAGGGAAAGCGGTAAGTGGACTCAGGTGAGTTTGGGAGATGTTGAATTTAGCCAACGAAGAGGTGGAGTAGTGTTTACGATTAACGCGCAGAAAGCGGCAACAGCGGGAGGAGAAAAGAAATGAACGGAGGCATTAATAAACCGACTTGGGGCGGAACAGGGCTTTATGCCGGATACCTAAAGGATGTTCAGCGTTTTTATGAGCGAGAACCAGTGATTCAGGTATCGGTTCAATTGATTTTGTCGGTGTTTACCGTAGCATTTTTTATGTTCTTTGCGGTTAGGCCGACTCTGGGGACAATCTCGACTTTGTTGAAAAAAATTGATGACCAAGAGACGGCGAGTGCAAAATTGGATGCAAAGATTTCCCAACTGATTCAAGCACAAGAGGTTTTGGCAACAAATGGACCGCAGTTTGAGGCTTTAAGTAAAAAGGCGGTGCCAGTAACTCCAGAAATTGAGAGGCTGGCGAAGCAAATTGAGGCAGTGGCTAATGAAAGTAATGTGTACATAACTTCGATGGAGTTTCAGACAATACCATTGATTGGAGACCAGACTGTTGGTGACAGTAACCAAACAAAGAGTAAAACGGCAGAAAGGAAGTTTGTGGTTTTTGGTTTTACAGTGGGAGGGACACAGGAGGAAATTATCAGTTTTTTGGGACAACTTGATCGGATGGAACGGGCAGTGCAGTTAACGAAAGTTGAGTTTGCCAAACCAGGAGCGAATTACACGAGGATTTTTCCATTGACTTTGACCGGAAAAGCGACGGTTTATTACCTACCAGAAAAGGAGGAAGGGTAAGATGGCGACAAAAAAAACAAAATCCTATAACATAATGATGATTGGACTGTTTTCATTAATGGCGGTGGGGAGTTGGATTGGGTTTGATATTTATCGAGGGTTGACAAATACAACACTGACTGAGGTTCAACAAAAACAGATTGCGCCATTGAGGGTTGAGGCAGACCAAGAGTTGATTGATTCGTTATTGAAAAGAAAAGAGTTTGATGACGGGTATTTGTCTTTGGTTGAGTCTAGGCCAGTACCATTGCGGGAGGGAGGATCCCAAACCACAATAAATCCAGAAGTGACGCCAGAACCAGAACAGGTTGAGCTAGTGACAGAGGCGGCTCCAGAGCCGGAGCAAGTTGTTGAAGAGCCGGCGGTGACAGAAAGTGTGTCTCAGGATCAGGCCACAGACAGTGGTTCATTGGAGGAGGGAATATGAGGGGATCAAGTTGCTTTTTTTCTTGGGATAAATTGGTTATGCTGAACAGAGAGATTAGTAGGCCTGCCGCTGATGGTGGGCGGTTTTGGGTATTTGGGAAAAGAAAATGGCATTAAACATGGGAAGTCTAAAAGGTAAAAAATTCTGGGGGTTGCTGGCCATGGTGATGTTGGTGGCAGGAACGATGGGTGGTTTGTTTTTGGTGATGAGTCAAGGAAGTTTGAGTTTGGTTTCGAAGGCGGGGCCGACGGCTGTTCCAAAGCAGATACAGGTGACAAATGTGGATAGTAATACTTTTACTGTTTCTTGGGTGTCGGATACGAATGTGAGTGGTTTTGTGAAATACGGAACAACGATCGATAAACTCGACCAGACAATGAGCGATGACCGAGATCAGTTGACGGGTAGTATCGGGCTAAATACGACACATCACGTAACAGTGAAGAATCTGATTCCGAGCAAGACCTATTATTTTGTGGTTGGGTCCGGATCACAGGTGTATAAAAATGACCAAGATCAGCCTTACCAAGCAATTACCCCACCAAGCACTACTAAGCCGACATCAGACGTGATTAACGGAAAGGTTTTGTTAGCTTCGGGTCAACCAGCGCCAGGGGCGATTGTTTATGTGGGTTTGGCGGGAGGAGCCCCGAGGTCAGCGTTGACCAAGGCTTCGGGGGTGTGGACTTTGCCACTGTCGGCAACCAGAACCGAGGATTTGTCGGGTTATTTGAGTTATGACCAGGTGGGGGCGAACATAAATATTTTTGTTCAGGCGGCAGAGTTGGGAACGGCGACAGTGATCGTGACGACAGCAAATGATAGTCCAGTGGCAGACATTACTTTGGGCGGATCGACAGGAGCGGTGGCGGCGAGCGGGAGCGCAACCCAAACCCCAGTGATGGTGAGTAGTGTGATAGAGATTGAGGAGGGTAAGATTTCCAGTTCTCATTTGGAGTTGCAACCGGGAACAGTGGTGACAGTGGTGAACAAGGATACAGCCAATCACTCAGTAACGGCGGTCAATGGTGAGTTTGATACAGGGGTAATTAATGCTGGTGGGAATGGGACATTTACAGTGCCGGCAGTGGCGGGAACTTATGCTTTTTTTGACAGTGTGAACCCAGACTTGGTGACAATGAAGGGAGAGATTGTGGTGAAGTCTGTGAGTGCGCCGATGACAGGGGCGGCAACAACAGATGTGGTAGTGGTGACCGATTCAGCGGTGACTGTGGATGCAGTTGCCCCAATAGATTCGGGGGCGGATGTGACAAATACGGGTGGAGCGGGTTTTGGATCATTGACGACATATCCGGAAATCAATGAAGCTTATGAGGCAACTTTGTCAGTGAAATTGGTGACGACAATTGATCCAGGGGAGAATATAGCGACGGATAAGCCAGCGATTACAGTATCTGGTCCAGTGGGCCAGACAGTGACAGTGACTTTTCATTCGACGCCACAAACACAGCAGGTAGTGATTGGAGCCGATGGGAAGGCGGAGTTTACGCCGCCAGCAGGTCTGGAACCAGGAGAACACACTTTGGAGATGGAGTACACGGATCAAAACGGGGTGTTGCAAAAAATTACCAGGACGTTTGTGGTGTTGGCGGAAGAGCCGACGACAGGCCAGGGAGGATTGCCGGCATTTTCAGCAACACCCTCGGCAACCTTGTCTCCCATTGTTAGTCCAACTAGATCGGAAGAGCGTCG
>CAYIUD010000054.1:3782-4613 GCA_964366265.1 uncultured Pseudomonadales bacterium
TGATAGCGACGGTGAGTGCAAGAACGTCGATGCCGTCAACAAGTAGTGGTGTACCGGTATCTGGTGTGTTGACGATGACAATCGCAATCTTTATGATGGGAATAGGACTCTTTGTGAGTGGAGTGTTTTGGCAATTTAGATTAGCAAAGAGGAAAGTTTGAAAATGATGCCTGCCGACGACAATAATAAAACAACAGATCCACAACAACTTGATGATCAGGTGAGGCGGGGGCCGTTGCCGTTTGCGATGGGCGCGGCAGATGATGTTTTTGGAGGTAAGAGGGTAATGGTTAAGGCTGTAACAAGTGGAGGAGCACAGGCCAGTAAACCAGAGATAAAGATTGATTTTAGCAGTGGGATTGGCGGAGATAATACCGGAGGCGGGATGAAGTCAGTGCTGGAAGAAAAGTCTGGTTTGACGCCTCTGCCGGATTCGGCTTTGCCGAGTGAGGATGGGCCGTTACTACCGCCAAGCGACAGCTTGGGTGGTGGTTTGATTCAACCGGCGAAAGTTGATCTGGGGGTCAAGGATGATAAAGGGAGTCAACAAGGAGGAGGGGAGTTGAAGTTTGAGCCGAAAGGGAAATCGAAGAAAGGGATGATTTTGGGGGTGGTGGCGATGTTGGTGTTGGTGGTGGGAGCGGCGGTGGTGGCCTTGAATTTTGGGACATTCCGGGGGGATACGAGGCAGAGAGCGTCCGAGGCATGTAATTCTACCGAAACGGCGAATTGTTCTTCTCAGGGTAAACTTTGTGTTGTCAATTCATCGGGACAAGGGGTTTGTAGTACACCTGCTCCGACATCTTTACCGTTTAATTGGTGCGTTACTCC
>CAYIUD010000055.1:0-4539 GCA_964366265.1 uncultured Pseudomonadales bacterium
AGCTTTGTAGGTATTGTGGGATTGGAAAGAAAGGAAAGGAAAGTTGTTGTGTTCGTCTCGGCCGGTTCTCATAACTGAATAGGCGTCATAAGCGATGGAAATTTCGTCATTGCCAAGATGTGGAGGGACTGTTTCTAAACCATAGAAGCGGGTAAAGAGGGTAACAACGGTAAGGAGAACGATGAAAATTTTGATGATGGGTTTCATATACCGGGTAAAATGAGGAGACTAATAATGGTTAAGGTGATTAGAACTTTTTTATTGGGATTGGTAAAACCAAGCCTTTGGTAATAGATGACTAAAGGCAGGAGAAGATAAAAGGAATTGTATTTGTCAGCGTAACGATTAAAGCCAGCGATGAGAAAACTAAGTGAAACTAACCAGAGGGCGAGAAAGTCAAAATTGGTTGGTTTTTTAATTTTGAGAATAGCGGTGGTAATTAAGTAGAGGTTGACGATGGCTAGCATGGCGCTTAGGTAAAAAGGTGAAAGAAGGCCAAGGGCATTGCCGATGGTTTTTTGAAGATAGATAACTGGGGAGAAGACTAATGGTCTTAATTGGTATGGCAGATAGAGTGCTTGGAGACGTAAGGTTTTTATTTCCAAGGCAATATCAGGTTTACCCCACCAGAAATTTTCCTGATTTAGGTGACCATCTATGCTTAAAAGACCGCCGGAAATAAGACAGCCGTAAATAAAGACAAAGGTTAGAAGTAAGATGACGATTTTTTGAGGAGTTCCCTTAAGGAAAGTAAATAACCAGATTAGGGAGCTAACCAGTAAAAGTGTCCAAATTACAACCGTAAACTGAGGTTTGAACCAAACAAGGGGCATCAAAAGAATTAAGTAAGAGGCAGAAGGATTGATTTTGCCTGTATGGGTGAGGTGATCAATCAAAAAAATTACCAAACTTAAAATTAAGGCATGACTCAAACTGCTACCGAGTTTTAAGGCAACTAGAGCAGTGATTACGGGAAGAAAGTTGATCATTTTTTATAATTTTTGGGTTAAGAAAAATCCTTGGAGAAAGCGAATCCCATACCAAAAATGGGTGAGGAAGATGGCAGGAATAGAGATGATGGCTTGGAAAAAACTAGCCGAATATCTAAAAATCCAGAGAGAATTGATAATCAGACTGCCAAAGTAAAGGTAGAAAATAATCCAGAAACGGGAGAGGGGTAAAGTGTGAGGATAAAAAGAGGCGGAAATGAGAAAAATCAGCCCTAACACCAGCATCGATGGCAAAAGATAAACGAAGCGAAGACTGGTTTGAGGGAGGATCCTAGCGAAGAAGCCGCGGTGAAGGCCAAAATTGCCATTTTGTTTGAGGTGGGGTAGCCAAAGAGGGCGGCGATGGTGATAAACGATGGCCTTGGGTTCGTAAATAATTTTCTTTTTAAGTTTATGAGTGAGATCGAGGCAAAGCTTGGTGTCTTCACCGGGATAGTAATGAGAATCGTAACCCCCAACTTTGAAGAAATCTTTTTTTCTAACAGCCAAATTCATTGAGGGGAAATCATCTATTTCTTGCTTTGTCCGAGGGAGGAAGCGGTAGGTATAAGGTCCTGAACCCAGGGGGGAAGTAGAAACCCAACCAGAGGCTTCTTCCTGCCAACTTATTCCTGGCGGAGTGAGTCCCGGGCCGCCGACTGCGGCAACATTGTCGCTTGAAAAGGTACTGACAAGGTATTTAAGCCAATTTTTAGTTGGGTAGGCGTCATCGTCGAGGAAAGCAAGAATTTCACCTTTGGCGAGTTTGGCACCTAAATCTCTTTTTGGGGCCGGACCCATGGTTTTGCCTAGATTAACGTGTTTTAATTTGGGAAATTTGAGTTTGTTTTGGTAATCGGAGACTAAAATGATCTCGTAATTTGAATAGGATTGTTTTTTAATAGCTTGAAGACTTTCTTGGAGATAGGGGTGATTGGCGCGATAGTCAACAATAATGATGGAGACTAAGGGATTTTTGGTCATGAATGAAAACGCAGTTTAAGTTTGGGGTCGTGTTCCCAGATATCTTGGTGGTTATCGTCATAATAGTGAAGGATATAAGTACGATAAAGAATGGCGAGATAATCCAAGGCAAAACGATAAATGGCTTCAGACCCGATCGTGCTGGCGAAGTTGTAATTAAGTTCGACTGGTGATTCGTAAATTTTGGTGTAACCAAGGCGATGGGCAACAGAAAGGATTTCCAGATCAAAAGCAAAACGCTTAACAACAAGCCTCGGGAGGACTTTTTCCAAGACGGGCCTTCTAAAGATTTTTAAAGCGGTTTGGGTATCGGAAACGTTCATTCCAAAGAAGATTCTGGTCATCAACTGCACGGTGAAGCTGAGAAGTTTGCGTTGGAGCGGATAGACAACCCGGCTGGCTTTGTGGCGTTTACTACCAATAATGATGTCGGCATCGTACCACTTGAGGTGTTCTAAGGCCAAGCCGATACCGGAGGCATTGAGGTCAGAACCAGCGTCAATAAAAGCAATCAAACTACCTTTAGCTCGGGCCATGCCGTATCTAACGGCGTAACCTTTGCCACGATTAAGAGGATATGAATAAATTTTGATGTGTTTTCCGGCGGCAGATTGGGCTTTTTCTTTGGTTTTGTCCCGGGGAGAAACTTGGCCATCAATGATACAAAGAATTTCGTAGTCGAGATTAAGATCATTTAAGTGTTTATCAATACCCTTAAGATCACGGACAATGGTTGTACACTTGTAGGCTGGAACAATGACAGATAGAAGTTTAGGATCGGACTTGGTCATACGAGCTTAATTTATAGTAGATTAGCAGACTTAAAAAGAGGCAGATTTGCAAGGTTAAATTCAAGGTGACGACTTGATAGAGTGATTGGTGGTAGATGGTGACCAGGAGTGGTTGAAGGAGGGCAAAAATGATAAGGATAAAGGTTGAGGTATTCTTTTCGATGGCCAATAAATAAGAGAGGGTGAGAAAGTTTAAGGCAAAGACCAGCATTGTGACAGCGATGTATGGGATGAGGGGAACAATAGTGAGATATTGCGAACCGGAAAGGAGAGTGACAATAAGACGAGGGAAGAGTGAAAATAGGATAACTGCTCCGAAGCCTAAAAATAGTGAAGTGAGAATGAGTTTGAGATAAACAGTGAAGGTTGATTTTTTGGCGGCGTACCTGCTGGCGGCAACAGGGAGTATTAGGGCTGACAAAGGAGTGAGGCCAAAGAAAATCATCCGGCCGATGACGGAGAGAGCGGAATAAAGTCCCGAATTATGGGTATCAAAGTAATAACGGGTGAGGAGGACATCAGTACTGATTAAGGACATTGTTCCGGCTGAGAAAATCAAAGAGTAAAGAAAGAAAGAACGAATTTTTAGACGTTGATGATTCTTTTTTTGTGGAAGAAAATAAGAGCTAATAAGATGAAGAGTCAGAATGGTGCCGACGATGACGGAAATTAGCATTCCCAGCACCCCGCTTAATGCGGCAAATTCAAGTTTAAGAAGTAAGAAGGTCACCGTTAAAAGAACTCCCAGTTCAATTACGCCAATCACGATCTGAGCAGTGAAACGCTGGAGAGCAGAAAGATATGAACGGATGATGGCACCCAGAAAAGCAAAGACAGTCATGACCCCTAGAACCCAAAACGCTGTTGGATTGGCTTTAAGAAGTACTGAAAAAGGTTGAGAGAAGAGACCGATTAAAAGAAAAATTGCTAGTGCTGGAAGCAAGGTACGCCAAAAAATAAAATAGAAGAAAGTGTTAATACCATGCCAGTCTTTTTGGCCAAATAAGCCTGAAACGGTGCGGGTGACGAGGAGGCTGACGGTATTGCTGGGAATGGTGAGCAAATAAAGGAGGGAAACATACGAGAGAAATTCGCCATAGGAATCAGGAGTGAGGAACCTGAGTAATAAAACATGGAAAAGATATCGGGCGAAGCTCAAAAAAAGGCTACCAAAATAAAAAAAGGACGATTTCCTGGCCATAGGAGTGGTAAGGTGGTGTAGTAAAGCCTTCATATCGAACGATAAACTTTGGTGGTGAGTTCGGCGGTTTTAGCCCAAGAAAAATCTTTGGCTCTGGCTTGCCCTAATTTGACCAAAGTTAGTTTCTGCTTGGGGCTAAGTTTAAGAACGGCTTCCAAGGCTTTGTTAAGGGATAACTGGTTTTCTGGATCAAAGGTGATGGTGTTGGCGGGATAGATTTCTGGCAGACTGCTAGAGTGACTACTGATGATGGGACAACCAGCAGTCATCGCCTCGAGTAAGGGCAAGCCAAAACCTTCGTAAAGCGAGGGTTGGCAATAGACAGAAGCTAATTGATAGATACCAACCAGGTCTTCGTTGGAGACAAAACCGGGCGCATGAATAGAGTCATGTTGTTGAATTGACCTTTGGATTATTTGGAGATCTTTTAATTCAGGATGAACTGGTAGGGAAAGTGGTTGAGTGAACTCGGAACCAACTAAAATTAGTTTAAGATTGAGATCGAGGCAGGCTTGAATAAGTCGAGGCAGGTTTTTGTTAGGATTGACACCACCAACGTAAAGAACAAATTTGT
>CAYIUD010000056.1:0-4536 GCA_964366265.1 uncultured Pseudomonadales bacterium
GAACCTGTAAAACAAAAGGGTCGCGGCGGTTTTTGCGAAACTTTAGTTCGTCTTCGGTCATGACAGTATAGTTGATTTCTTGACCGGTTTTAGCCTCATTTTCACGAACTAGAATGGCGAGTTGAGGCATGATGACTTGACCGACGACAAGGAGATCAACATCATCTTTCGAGCGTTCGAGTCCGCGGATGAATTTACCGGAAAACATAGCAAATTTGATATGTCCAAGTTTTTGGCGGTTTTTAATGAGACTTCGGCCTAAGCCGGTAGTTTTGGCAATTAAGGAAATAAGCTCTTGGTAGAAAAGGTAGCTGGGTTTGAAAAAATAATAAAGTCGGTTACCACGGTGTTCAGATTTGACCATGCCAGACTTTTCCATGCGGAGTAGCTCACGACGGATGGCGTTAATTTCTTCATTAGTTTTTCGAGTGAGTTGACGGACATAAAACATTTCACCCGGATGACTTAAAAAAGCTTGAAACAGTTTGACCCGAACTTTGGAGACCATGAAATCAGTTAGTTTGGACATAGAGAAAGTTGAACAGTAATTGTGTGCAGTGTAAAGACAATTGTGGAAAAGGTCAAGAACTGGATTATTTGATATCCAGTGACTCTGTTTGGGCAATTATTTGTGCCAGCCCAGAAAGAGGTTTTAAGACGATATGCTCATTAACTAAATAAAGCGGATTGGTTTTTTGATTGGCTTTATGAAAACATTTATTGAAAGTCTGTGCATATAGTAAATCAAAATCTTGTTCTGGATTGTGATAGAGCTCGATCTCGAATAATATTCGGTGGATTGAGAACAAAATTTCAGCCAAATATGCTTGAAACAATAAAGGTGATATTTTCTTAAGGGTCGTGAATTCGATTTCTGTTGCTCCTTTTTCGCCATGATATTTACCTTCGAGGACTGGATCAATACTTTTGTCCATGTCTGTTAATTGGCTGATGACGTGACCAAGTTCATGGATTAAACCGATTGTTTGATGACGATTATTGAAATTCTTGTTAATTGTTATCTGGAAAATATTGGTTTCTTGTTTATAAATCATTTGGGTATTATCTCCATGGATGATAGAGATTCTATTTTTATTTTTTTCTAAGACTGGAAACTGCTGTGCGACAAAATTGAAAACATTATCTAAATTATCAAAAGGGAATGATGTTGTTTCACAGATAAAACAAGGTAGATTGAATTCAGAATAAAACCAATTTGGTAGATCGATTTTGGGAAGACTTTGATTACAATGTTCTATTGTCCTATCTATATCCTTTATGAATTGCTTGAGATTCGATTGTGGAATTTTGTCATGATTCAAAATAAACTCAAGGTAGGAATGATAACCGTTATTTTTGGCTAATTGGTTTCGGGCTTTGGCTAAAACTTTAAATTTTTTCCTGACTTTTTTGAATGGTAAATTCAATTTTTTCCAATGGTCTTCACGCAGTTCGTAAGGTTGTGATCCGTAGATTTTATTTTGAAATTTATACGAGAAAAAATCGAGACTAATGTCGGATAGATAATCTGCTATTGCTTTTGGTAAGGTTTCGGAAGAATCCATCATTAACATAGGGTAATTAGTATTTTAGCTACAAAAAAAGAGAAAAGGTAAAGCAAAATGCTTACAAGGGGCTGAAACCCACCTTTTCTCAATTCAATTATTCGGTTTTACTGGTTATAGCCCCTAGCTATTTTTGAGGGCTGGAGGGCTGGAGACCTGGTCTGGGCTTTGATTGCACCCGGCTCCTGTGCCGGAAGTTAACTCAAAAGTCAGACTGCCTTCGATGGCTTTTTCAGGTGTAGAATGGACTCGGCCATCTGCACTGACATAGACCTTCGTATCCTCTTGTTGCTTTTTGTCGTCAGCCATTACAAACTCCTTGTTTGTTATAAAAGAACCGAATGTGGGAACTATAGCATAACTTATGAGGTCTTGTCAATCGGTTAGTTGTAGTTGACGGTGTTGCCTTTGGGTAGTTCTTCAATCCAGATTTTCCCACGAGGAAATTCTACTTCTTTACCAGCGGCAGTGAAGATGGTTCTACTTTCACGGGATTTTTTTGACCATTTGGCTTTGGTAACTCCGCCGCCGCTAAAGACGAGAGCGTCACCAGAGCCGGTGGTGCCGTAAAGCATATGTAGATGATCATCAATGGGTCCGGTTTCGGTGACAAACTGGACAATAACAGTGGTGACCGAGAGTTGTCCCTTGGTGTTGTTGTCGAGATGCTCCGTCCCTCCGTTATTACGGAGATAACGATTAGCTGATTGGTCAAATTTCCAGGTGACAGCATAATCGGTGTAGTCGTCCCAGAAGTTGAAAGAAATAGAAGTAGCGGTTGGAGAAGAAGCAGGTTTTGCCTCAGTAAATTTCCAGGGGGTGAACTGATCAGACCAAAGTTTGTTGTCCTGTCCTTTGGCGGCCCAGCCACGATTGGCGGCGATTTTCCAAAGAGCTTCTGTCGAACAGTACATAGTGTGCTCAGTGGCGGCTTGATGACCGAGGCGGGTATAATCACGCCAGCATTCTTTGACGGATAAGCCGAATTGGTTTAAGTCGTTCTCTCCACCCCAGCCATAATCATTGATTTGACCCAAAGCGTTGGCTTTGTTGGGAGTATTGCCGCCACCGACGTGGACATAGAGAGGATTTTTGCTATACTCTGAGGCCCAGTCAAGGAAGTAAGTTCGAGCTGAGCGAACTGGACCGATAATATTATCTTGACTGATGGCATCGCAATAGAAGACACCCATAAAACGGGTGATGCCGCCTTCGGCAACAGCTTCGTAAACGAGATCGGCTTGACCCATGCCTGATTGAGGTCGGGCTTCGAGATGATTCTCGATCATGACCAGCATTGGTCTTCTTTTTTCCCAGGCGTTTTTTTCGGTTTTGGTAAACATCTCACCGTTGATGGGGCAGGTTTCGGTTTTGGGTTCTTCAGGGTTGATGACTAGCCTATTGTCTTCGTAGACAGGAGCGGAAGGATTGATCAAAGTGGAGCTGGTGGCAGAATCAAAATAACGGAAGGCGCCAAAAGTAAGAGAAGTAGAAAGTAAATAGGCAACAGAAGCAGTGATGATGAGTTTTGCGTTCATGATTTGAGGGCTTGGTTAATAACTTGTTGTTCTTCTTTAGATAAGACTTGATCGATAGCCTTGCCATTTTCTAAACTTTTGGCGTAAATGCGGGTGTTTTCGCGGCTATGAAGTGAGCTTATCACAAAACCATTATTGTTTTCATCCAGCAAAGCGAGAATAAAACTCTGGTCACCACCAGTATCAGTGAAAGGATTAAAACGCTTAAAACCAAAACGTTTGAAATGTTTTTTGGCCTTTTCGATTTCCTGGTCGAGACGTTGATTGACAGAAAGAATGTGGTTTTGATTGTCACGTGTCTTTTTTAAGACTTCGTTCATGACGTTGATGATGTCTTTCTTTTGGGTGCCTTTGGTGAGCGAGTGATAATGGGAAATGAGACGAACGTACAGAAAAGATAGAGCGGTGAGCCAGATAAAAATAGCGATTGAAGCATAAAGGAGAAGGGTTTGATCCATAATGGGTTGATTGTAACTGCTACGGTAATCGAGGGTCAATGGAAAAAGATTAGTTGGTTCGTGTAGAATCAGGCTGATGCGACGGACAAGAAAACAAAAAATGTCGGCGAAGATAAAGATAAAAGTAACTAAGGACGTCTCTGGAGGAAATAATGAGGCTAAAATGAATGAACAGCGTTTCTTTCAGGCAGACTTGACAAAGAGTTTATGGCTAACTATGCTTGCCATAGGCGTGGAGGTAGCCTTATGGTACTTCTGGAGATAGCCTTAGAGCTTAAAAGCTCTAATTATTAAGCAAATGTTCTTATCTAAGCTTGAAGGGAGGTGAGTTGTAATGGCCAGACAAATGTACTGTGTTAAATGCCGAACAAAAAGAGACGGAAAGAATCATGAACAAGTGACCATGAAAAATGGTAAAAAGGCAGTGAAAGCTGTTTGTGAAGTTTGTGGTACTGGAATGTTTTTGATCGGTGCTGATGTTTCTGAATTCTAAATTTTTGGAATAAAGGAAAAATAGCAGAGACCCCGTTTAGGCGGGGTTTTTGTTTGTTGGATGACGAAACGAGAAGGGGTGGTTATTTGGTCTGTTTTTTGAAATTCTTGTACCAATCTTCGAGGATTTGTCTGACAAGATCTTTTGATCCCAGTCCAAGACTGAGTCCCAGTCCAAGAGCGAGCATGGCGACAAAGCCGGTGAAGAGAGTGTTGACGAAAGTGGCGGCAATATTTAGTTGGGACATAGCGGCGAGGATGGTGAAGATAATGATGACGTAGCTACTAAACTTGGCTAATAAGCGGGCGGTTTTGACATCGACTGTACCCAAGGATCCTTTGACAAGCTTTTCGGAGAGACCGGCAATCAAGGTTCCAAGGGCGAGAACCAAAACAGCGGCAAAGACATTGGGTAGATAACTAAGTATCCGATTGAGGCATTGAGTAACGGTGGTAAGACCAAGAAGATTGATAGCGGCAATG
>CAYIUD010000057.1:0-4425 GCA_964366265.1 uncultured Pseudomonadales bacterium
CTTACTGATCCAGAAACCTCACTCCCCGCCACCACCTTATCCGAAGCCACCGGCCAACTTATCTTTTCTCACAACACCCTCCAACTAATCCAACTCCCTCAAAAAACCACCCTCAACATGAATGAACCAGTTTTTACCTCTGGTTCAACCAATTTTCCTGATGGCCTCTTAATTGGTCACATCAATCAAATCAACAAAAACGATAGCAACCTCTATCAATCCGCCATCATCAAACCCGCCCTCACCCCTTCACAATTTCAATATGTCTTCGTCATCCTAGATTGACATCAAATCATCTGCAATCCCAAACTGACCCACCCCAACGCTACTCCGGCTCCAATCAACACTTGCGACCAACTATGCTTTTTTATCACTACCCGGCTCCACAAAACCAAAGCCAATATTCCCACCAACCACCAATACTTATCCCATCCATAAAAATGATTAAAAAAGGCTACTAACACCGCGTTCGTCCCGGCGTGAACTGAAATCTTCCAAAACAAAGTTATCAACGCAAAAACTACCGCCAATGACCACATTATCAAAAGAATCTCAAACAAAGCCTGCTTTCCCACCGCGTAAGCCGCCACCACTCCAAACAGATGGGCAAAAATCGTAAAAAAATAAAGCTCAAACCGCTCTTTTCTCTTCGTCATATCCCAATCCTTCACTTTGCCGGTCTTCAATTGATACAACATAAACATCGCCGGCAAAATCGCATCAACCACCAACAACAAAGAAAAAAATCGCCACCGCAACCCATTACTCAATGCGTAATACACCGTTCCTGCCAACAGAATCGGGATCTCCACCACCGGATCAAACACCCTCGACACCACCCAAGCAATCTTTGTTTCCCAATTCATTCCGAACTTCCTCATCACCTCAGTTTATCAATTACCCCAACCCTTTAGCTACTCTCACCTGTTTCAGCAGTCGTTCATCATCCAACACCATTCCACACCCCCGCACTACCGCCTCCATCGGTTTCTCCGTCACCCAAACCGGCATCCCCGTCTCCTCTGCCACTAACTTATCAATCCCCCGTAACAACGACCCTCCGCCCGCCAATATAATTCCCCTCTCTAAAATATCTGACACCAACTCCGGTGGGGTTTCCTCAATCACCAAAGCAATTTCATTTAAAATCTGTCGCACCACCGGCGCCAATGCCTCCCGCAACTCCACACTCGTAATTTTTTGCGACTTTGGTAGGCCATTCTCCAAACTCCGTCCCCGCACAATCATTGTTAATGGCTTGCCTTCTTTTTCTTCCTTCAACGGATAAGCTGAACCAACCGCAATTTTCACCGCCTCTGCCGTTGCATCTCCCAACAGTAAATTATATTTCATCCTCGCAAAACTTATTACCGCCTCCGTCAATTCATCACCAGCAATCCTCAAGCTTCGATTCAACACCAACCCTCCCAAGCTAATCACCCCAATCTCGCTTGTTCCACCCCCAATGTCTACCACCATCTGTCCCGTCGGTTCCATGACCGGCAATCCCGCCCCAATCGCCGCCGCCATTGGTTCCTCAATCAAAAAAGCCTTTCGTGCGCCCGCATTCATCGCCGCTTCATGAACTGCCCTTCTCTCCACCTCCGTCACCCCGGAAGGAATCCCCACCACCACCCTCGGCCTACCCAAGCTCCCTTTCAAACCTCCCATCATCTGTTGAACTTCCTTAATATAATGCTTCAACATTATTTCCGCCGCATCAAAATCCGCGATTACCCCATCACGTAATGGCCTCACCACCTCAATATTTTCCGGTGTCTTGCCTGTCATTTTTTTAGCCTCACTTCCAATCGCCAAGATTGCCTTCGTCTTAACCTGACGCGCGATTACTGACGGCTCCCTCGTCACAATTCCTTTACCCTTAACATGAACTATCGTATTAGCCGTTCCCAAATCTACTCCGATATCATGAGAAAGCAGGCTCCAAATTCTGTCTAACATCGCCCGCAGTCTAGCATGAGCCACCTCGATCGTCTATCATAAGACGCATGGATCACCCCTGGGATAAAACCCTTAACCGAATCATCACTCTCCTCTTTTCTCTCCTTCTCTTTTTCGTTCCCCTCATTTTCTGGCCATCCAATAGTGAACTTTTCGAATTTAACAAAATGATCCTCACCTACTTCATTACCGGAACCATCACCACTCTCTGGCTGACTCAAGCCACCATCAACAAAAAAATTTCCCTTCAACGAACCCCTCTAGATCTCCCCATCATCCTTTTTCTTACCGGACAAATTATCACCACCATTTTTTCTATCAACCCCCACACCTCTATCTGGGGCTACTACTCCCGCTTCCATGGCGGACTCGCCTCCACCATCTCCTATCTCACCTTGTACTACATTTTTGTTTCTCACTTCACCAAAAAAGAAAACCATCATCACCTTAAATTTGTTCTCTACTCAATTCTTTCTAGTGCCGCCCTCATCTCCATTTATGGCATCCTTGAACACTTTGGTATTGACAAAGATATCTGGGTCCAAGATGTCCAGAATCGAGTCTTCTCCACCCTCGGTCAACCAAACTGGTTATCTGCCTATCTCGTCGCCATCCTCCCTCTCCCCATCTATCTGGCACTGTCTTCAAAAAATCTAAAGCCTAAGATCTACCATCTAACATTTGCAACTCTATATTTAGCCACAATCTTCTTTACCAAATCCCGCTCTGGCATTGCCACCACTGGAATCGTCCTAGGTCTTATTGCCTTACAACAACTCTCTGCCAAAATTAAATACTCTTATCTCCTTATCATTCCCATTATCCTCACAGCTCTTTATCTCAAACCAAGTTTTATCCGTCAAATCAGCCCCTTCGGTAACAATAACCTCAATGAACTCGTCCAAAACGATGTTCTAAGCCGAAACGGTGGTTCCGATTCCATGGCCATCCGCCAGGTTGTCTGGCAAGGCGCTATCGATCTTTTTAAGCAACGTCCTTTTCTCGGATCCGGTCTCGAAACTTTTGGTTATTCCTATTATTGGACCCGTCCCGCTTCTCATAACCTCCTCTCCGAATGGGATTTTCTCTATAACAAAGCCCATAATGAATATCTTAATTTATTAGCCACCACTGGACTAATTGGTTTTTCTACTTATATCATCTTAATTTCTTCTATTCTTCTCCTTCTAATCAAAAACCTCCGTCAAAATCAAACCACGGTCCCCAAACATGCTCTTTTTATCGGCTATATTAGCATCCTCATCACTAATTATTTTGGCTTCTCCGTCGTCCCCGTTGCCCTCTTTTTCTTTCTCTATCCTGCCTTCAGCTTAGCCGCTAGTGACAGTTCCCTCCCTCTCCTCAATATTGATTTCAATCAACCATTAAACAAAAAACACACTCCGCCTCCTCTTACCTTTCTTCAATATTTAATCATCATCACCTTTTTTATTACTCTCAGTTTCTGGACTATCTTCCTTGGCAAACACTGGGTCGCCGACATCAAATATGCCAAAGGCAAAACTTACAACCAAAATGGTTATATCAGCCAAGCCCTTCCCTTGCTTGAGTCCGCTGTTTCACTTTATCCAAATGAACCAAATTTCCGCTCTCAACTCGCCGAAGGTTATGCCAACGCCGCCCTCGCCACCAAACAACAACTTGATTCCCTCACTGCCAGCCAAGCCGCCCAACTTGGACCTATTGGTCAAAAGCAACTAGACCAATATATCGATCTTGCTCTCCAACAGACCAACCTCACTCTCGAACAAAATCCCTGGCATCTCAACTTCTACAAATCCAAGGCCAAAATTTATCTAACCCTCGCTCAAATTGATCCCCAATACCAAGAACACGCGCTCAATACTCTACTCAAAGCTAACGAACTCGCCCCAACCGACGCTAAAATTGTCTACAACATCGGTCTTCTTCATCTCCAACTCAACAATCAAGACCAAGCCGAAATTGCCTTCCGTCAAGCCATCAATCTCAAGGAAAATTACGACGGTGCCCTCATCGAACTTATCAAAATTTTAACAACCAAAAAGGAAACGGACGAAATTAAATTTTTCGCCAAGAAACTACAACTCTACTATCCCAATCATCCATATTTGGACCTCCTCCCCAAATACCTCCAATAGATTTTAGGCCTCCTTATCCATCTTTATTAGACTAGTTTTCTCATAAATGGTAAAATAACACTATGAAAATTCTTACCATCCCTGATCCATTTCTCCACCATCAAGCCAAACCGGTCAATATCATCACCAAAAAAACCATCACTCAAATTGAAGAGATGGTCTCCATTTTGCGCTCTACTACTGATCCAGAGGGAGTTGGATTGGCCGCCACTCAAGTCGGCCTCGACAAACAAATCTTCATCCTTCTTCTGGAAGATACTCCCCATATCTTCATCAACCCTAAAACAATGCGTGCAATAATTTCCATACTCAGTTTCAAACC
>CAYIUD010000058.1:0-4382 GCA_964366265.1 uncultured Pseudomonadales bacterium
TGAATTTGAAATCTGCGTTGCCTTCTTCTTGCATTTCTCGTTGGCAGGCTTGCTCAATCGTCTCGCCCCATTCCATTTTTCCTCCAATATAGAAATAAAAATCTTCACTCTTTACATACGATAAAAGAATTTTATTATTCTTTATTATAATTAGACGGACTCGAGGCTTTATTTTTTTATCTTGCATTGGCTTATTATACCTTAAAAATCTCTTCTGAACGCAATGCGAGACCCGAAGCTACGCTTGTGAAACTTTCACCAAACTTAACTTTTTCGGCAGTGAAGTAATCGGTGAGGAGTTTCTTAAAAATGGGGATATTAGATGATCCTCCGGTGGTAATGACGGACGAGATGTCTCTCTTTGTCATTTTTGCTAATGATAAAACTTCATCAAGTAGCTCTTTAGTTTGCTTAAGTTGGGGTTGGATTATTTTCTCAAATTCATCTCTTGTGATAGTTTCATTAATCTCGAAATTTAAGCCAGTAAATTCAATTCTTGATTTGTTTTTATCACTTAATTCGACTTTTACCCGATCAATTTCCTGATAAATTTTGAAACCTGTATCAGAAAGAATTAATTCTCGAAGATTTTCAATTGGTTTGGGATCATCCGCATTATTTATTAAGCTTTCAAGTGAATCTAAATTTTGTTTATTTTTCATTTGGGCGATAGCATACCAATTTTCCAAAGACATCATTAAATGTCTTGGAATTTCCATTTTGCCGCCGCCAAAAGTAACATTGGCGCCAAAATAGTGAAGTAGCTTATTTTTGAAAATAACGGTATTCAACAAATCTCCTCCAATTGGTCGTCCTGATACCGCTAGAATTTTCTTTTCTGGGAATTTCATAATACAGATATCCAAAGTACCTCCGCCAAAGTCAAAAATTAAAACATTAGAATCTTGCTTGATGTCTAAGCCAAAATTAAGGGCTGCGCCTACCGGTTCGTATTCCACTTTCATTTTCTTAAATCCTGCTCTTTTGGCAACTTCTTTCATCCGTTCAATCGCTAATTTTTTGTTAGGATGGTCACCGACATATTTGACAGGTCTGCCGATTACAACTTGATTTAACGATGTTCTAGTTTCCTTTTCAGATCTAGTCTTTAATTCTTTAAGAAGAATGATTAGTAAGTCTTCAAGTGTATATTTTTTATTAAAAATCTCTGTTCCTTTGAAATAGGTGTTTGCGAGAACTGATTTTAGTGATTGAAGTAGGCGACCTCGGCCAGAAGTGTCAACCTCCACAATTTCGGGAATTATTTTCATTCCGCCGAAACCTCCGCTCGTAGAGTCGGCAATAACTTTTAATTGTCGTCCTGTTGCAACCCGAATTGGTGGAGTGGCTGGCAGATTCTCGACATCCCAAAGATACCGTTCAATGGCTTCTTTACTAACAACCATCTCATGTTTAGGGTTAGCGTAAATAACTGAGCGTAGGACGTTTTTAAGACCGCCATCCTCGATTTTGAGCACAGTTACTTGGCTGTTTTCAGAAACAGCGCAAGATGAATTAGTGGTACCAAAGTCAATTCCTAGATATTTCCCCATAGATCAACAAAATAGTATTTTATCAGACTTACATAGGGATTTTTTCGGAAAATTTTTTCTCTATTTTCCGCAAGGTTTTTAATTTTTGCGGATAGTTTTTTATATTCTCGATAAAATTTATTCGAGTAATATATTTCCATTTATCTAAGATTCCTTAGTGACTTGAGTAGTTTACCCTTTGAGGATTTCAACTCTTTCCTACTATTTGACAGTTCCTTGGCTAGTTCTTGTTCTCTCCAATTACGGATTAAGGTGCGAAAAAATTCACTTTTGGTGGAATACTGACCGGTAGCTACGGCTTGGGCAACAAGTTTGGCCATGGGTTCTGGTAGGGAGATGTTTATTATCGCGCGCATGGCTGTAATATATTGTATTACAGTGTTTTTGTCAAGATCGTGACCTAAACAAATATCGGTTTATTTTGGAATTTTGCTAAAATTGTGGAGGTGATGAGATAAGATTGCCGGGGGTGCAGTGGCAGGAGGTGGCGGGTAAGGAGCCTTTTTTGGTGTCCTATAAGGTGTTGACAGTTAGGTGAAGGGGATTTATAATGCTCGTATTCACGCCTCGTCCATGCCTTAGGGCCCGACGAGGTTTTTGGTATAGAATGACTACATGGAAAAAGCGGTTTTATTCGTTGACGGAGAGAATCTCAGGCATTATGTTGATTGGGTTTTACGTAAGGAAAAGCTAAATGGGACTGATATTTCTGATTTGGACTTTGAGGGGTTGTTTTCTAAAATATTGCCGAAGATAGAGTTATTTAGGAAAGTGTATTATTCTGCTAAATTACATGAATATAAAGAGACGGCGGATAGGTCTAGAGCGTTGATTGCCAAACAGAGGTTTTTGAAAGTAGTTTTGGAGAAGCAGGGCTTTGAGTTTGTGATTAGTGGACATGTTCGTGGGCAGAAAGTTGACGGAAAGGTTGTGTTTCGGGAAAAGGGGGTTGATGTAAGGATTGCGACAGATCTATTGATAAGTGCTTACGAGGGCAAAGCGAAGACAGTGGTTTTGTGTAGTTCCGATTCAGATCTTCAGCCGGCGATAAAAGCGGCGAGGGAAAAGGGATTGGAGATCATTTATTTGGGTTTTGAGATTAATCCTAATAAAGGTTTGATTTACACTACTAATCGGGCGGTTTTGATACGAAATTCTGAGATTGTTGACTTTTGTAAGTCTGATGTGAAGAGTTGATTTTGTGATTAATGTTTTTGAGGGTGTGAGATTGCCGGAGGTGCAGTAGCTGGAGGTGGTGGGGTAGGGAAGGAAGATGGTAAGTTTGGTTTTTTTGTCTTATCTTGATATACTATGTGGAGTATGCTTAGCGGTCGGGACTGTTTGTTTTGTCAGATAGTTGAAGGAAAATCTTCATCGGAGAAAGTCTGGGAAGACGAGTCTTTTTTGGCAATAAAGAACAAATATCCAAAAGCACCAATCCATCTGTTAGTGTTGCCCAAAAAACACGAAAGTAAGGCGGAATTGGTGAAAGGCGGAAAAAGTAGCCTTTATGACCAGATGATGGAGGCAGTTTTTGCTGTTGTTCGTGACCAAGGTCTTGATAAGACTGGGTATAAGTTGGTCAACAATGGTGGTGGATACAATCACTTTGATCATGAACATATTCATGTGATGGGTGGAAGTAAGACTGAGCCAGGAGGAGAAAGTTGAGCTGTAGTGAATATAAAAATTTTAAAAACGCAAGAAAAGGAGGTGTTTTTAAGTGCCTGTGGTAATAAGAAAAAAACAAGGTGACTCTAACCAACAAGTAATCAGCGAGTTTCGTCGGGAGACGATGTTTGATGAGGTTTTGGAAAAAGTCAAACAGAGGATGCTGGAGGGTTTTGTAGCTCCATCTGAACTTCGTAAACGGGAGCGAATTTTGAAGAAAAAAGAGCAAGCCAAAGAACGGCGAAGAGCGGCTCGTCGTCGTGGTGATTTGAAGCGTTAATAGCTTATACTTAGCATATGTTGATAGATAGAGTTAGAGCGGATTTACAAGAAGCGACCAAAAAACGAGAGTTGGTGGCGATGGGAGCTTTGCGGATGCTGATATCGGCTTTGGAGTACTTGGAGAAGAGTGGTGAGAAAGTGGATTTGGCTGGGGAGTTGGCGGTAGTCAAATTGGAGGTGAAAAAGAGAAGAGAAGCGATTGAGGCTTATGAAAAAGCTGGTCGGGCTGAGCGGGTGGAGATTGAGCGGGCGGAAATGGAAGTAGTGAAAAAATATTTGCCAGAGCAGGCGAGTGATGAAGAAGTGAGGATGGTGGCGGAACGATTGGTTAAAGAAATGGGAGGAGAAGTTAACAAAGGGCAGTTGATTGGTCGAGTGATTGCAGAAGTAGGAAGAGATAAAGTTGATGGAAGCGTTGTTTCGAGAGTTGTTAATGAGGTGGTTGGATAAATGATAGAGGTATATATTAAAGCGGATAGTCGGTATCCAGTTGACAGGAAGAGAATCAGAAAAGTAGTAATAGGTTTTTTGGTGGAGATGGGGGTGGCAAGTGAGACAGAGATTGGGGTGATGATTGTGGGGGATAGAAAGATGAGGGAGTTGAACAAAAAATATCTTAATCGAGACGAAACGACGGATGTTTTGAGTTTTTCGCAGACGGAGATAAAATCAGGGGTGAGTGAGTTTGTGGAACCAAAGAATGCAGGGTTGTACTTGGGAGATTTGGTGGTGAGTTGGCCGGTGGCAAAGAGACAAGCTTTGGAGAGGCAGATTACAATTGATGAGGAAATTGATTTTCTGGTGAAACACGGGTTACTGCACTTGATGGGGATACATCATGATTGATGTTGGTTGGGAGTAAAAAACCCCGCCGGA
>CAYIUD010000059.1:0-4330 GCA_964366265.1 uncultured Pseudomonadales bacterium
CGCCTTGATGACAAAGGTTACCAGTTTTTGACCGTTGCCAAAGTCGCGTTCATAAACGGCTATCCCTATAGATTCACGGGCTAGTTGTACCCACACGGACGGGATGTCAGCGTTAACCATGTATCCGGCGTGAGCTGGGAAGAAGGTACCAATAGTGGTGGTGTTATCCAGGTGAGCATAGATAGTTTCCAGCTCTTGATAGTCGTGAGCGTTGGGCTGTTGGTTAGTGGAAGGATCGCTGGTGTAGTCCATACAGGTACCCAAGTTGGGGTTATCGAAATTCTCGTCCTGATGGTCAAGCCCTAAAGTATGGCCGACTTCCTGGCACATAACTAAGTTTCTCCAAGCGGAGGTATTGTATTGAGGTTTGTTGAAATAGGTGTCGTTTACTTTGGTGGTGCCGGCAGTAATGTGAACGCCGCTACTAATCCAGATCTGGGCGATTCCCAGCCAACCATTGTTGCCGTAGGTTGAGTTACAAACTTCAACTCTTCCGTTGGTAGCTCTACAACGTTTGGGATTGTTACTACCCGTGATTTTTGTCAAATCTAGTACCGATGATTTACTCCAGTCACTAATAGTAGTGTCCAGAAAAGGTTTCCAGTTGGAAGTGAGGTTGTCAGCGACTGTCAGAGTGAAGGGATTGGTGGTTCTGGCCCAGTGATAACCACCCCAGGAGTGATTAGCTTGGGCAGGAGAGACAAATAAGCCGAGAGATAAGGTGAGAATAAGGACAAAACTGAGAACAAACATTTTGGAATAACGCATGGTTTGACTATAACAAGTCTTGTCAAAGTTTGTAAAGATGTAAAAATGGAGATTGGTTTCTCAACCCGTTCAAAATTCACTCTTTCACTTGTTGACAGGAATTAAATAACCACATATAATGGCTTCTTCGCGTACTTTGTAAAACAATGGAGATCTTCAAATTGTCTAAGTTTAACTTCATGTCTCTAGCCAACATTTTGTCTCGCGTGGTTTTGGCTGCCACAATCATCTGGATTGTTGTTCCCAATTTACAAGATACATCTCTTGTAATCGGATACGCCCAATTAAAGGGAGTTCCTCTGGCCAACATTCTGGCCCCTTTTGCTCAAGTGCTACTAGGCATCTCCAGCTTTTTTATCTTGACAGGCATCAAACCAAAACTGGGATTACTCGCCTTCATGGCATTTCTTTTAGGTGTTACTCCCCTCATGCACCAATGGTGGCTCCTAAAAGATTTTGATCGAATGGTCGAAATGAAATACTTTCAGTCCAATTTGATGCTCTTTACTCTTGCTGGAATCCTTCTGTCTGGAGACACAGACAATTGGCCATACACACTAAAATGGCTGATTAACCCTTCACGTCAATAACACGATCCCCACGCTTTAATCTTAGAGAAGGAAACTATTTCCTTCTCTTTTTTTATCGACTTTACCAATACTTCTAAAGATTCACTTACTTTAAATTCGCTACCATTCCAGCAATTTTTCCATATTTTCGATCTTAACAAAGTTTGTAAAGCTGTAAAAAATGGCCATTGCTGTCCAGAATTTTTGTTGGTTGACAAAATGTTATATAGTGAAACTTAGAGGGTTAGGATTTTGAGACGAAGAAAGGGGGTGAGAAAGAATGAAGAAAATAATTAAAGGAATAGTAGTTAGTCTAATTGCTGTTACGTTGATATTTGTGGGGATGGGATCGGCAAAAGCTGCTGATAATCATCTTGTTTCAGATGAAATTGAGTTTGGTTCTGCACTTGCAACAATCGTGGCTGGGGACACTATCACGCTTACAGCAGACTTTAACGTTACTCATAGGATTGATATTAATGTTTCTGATATTACGATTGATGGTGCTGGACATACTTTGATGCCGACATTTACCAAAACCGATAACTCTAATAATGCTACCTTGGGTATATCTGGAGATAATGTTGTAATTGAAGATCTAACGATTGATGGCGTAAATGGAATAAATCTTCATGGAATCAATATATACGTGGCCCAAAATACTCTGCTGACCGATGTAACTGTCTCTAATAACGATCGTGCTGGAATCGTGGTTAATGGTTCGACGGTCGAGGTGCACAATATCACCACATCAGGAAATGGATGGGGTGGTATTAATGTTGACCAAGGTGGTGGTGTGACTGAGCCGGCGATTTTAACAGTGACAGGTGTGAGCCATCATGATGAGACTACTCATATCTGGGAGGATGATTACACAAAAGAAGATGTGGATGTGGTGGATGTGGTGGATGTGGAACATCAATACACATATGAGGACTTTGGAAATATAAGGGTGTATACCTTTGATATGAATCGATGTAAAAAGAATGGCTGGGTGAGTTTTGGTGACATTGCCTTTAAAAACCAAGGTTATTGTGTCAGTTATGTGAAAAGTAACGATCGCGCG
Source organism: uncultured Pseudomonadales bacterium (assembly GCA_964366265.1). GTDB lineage: Bacteria > Patescibacteriota > Microgenomatia > UBA1400 > Chazhemtobacteraceae > CAYIUD01. Next base: position 2,404 of record CAYIUD010000059.1, read on the forward strand.
GGAAAAAGAGATTAGTTTCTCTTGACTGAAACAAATAGCCCACCGAGAAATCGGTGGGTTGTTTGTTGACATAAAAAAACACCTTAATTAAGGTGTTTTTTTATAGCCCGGCAATGACCTATTTTCGCGCAACCTTGCGGACAACACTATCGTCGGCGCTAAAGCGTTTCACGACTCTGTTCGGAATGGGAAGAGGTGGGACCGCTTCGCTCTGATCACCGAGCAGTCAGCAATCCAAAAGATTTAGATTGCCTCAACTAGGTGATGATGATTCCCTAGAAAGTGAATAGAAGTGGTCGCATGAGTAAAAATAATTTAATTTACTCTTTGACTATTAGTACTGGTGGACTAAATACATCACTGTACTTACATCTCCAGCCTATCAACCTGGTAGTCTCCCAGGAGTCTCTTGACAATTAAATGTCGTGGATTTCTTATCTTAGGTGGGGTTTCCTGCTTAGATGCTTTCAGCAGTTATCCCGAACCAATGTAGCTACCCGGCGATGCACTTGACAGTAACAACCGGAACACTAGGGATTGGCGCAATTTGGTCCTCTCGTACTAAAATCGAATTCCTTCAAAAATCCAGCGCTAACAGAGGATAGAGACCGACCTGTCTCACGACGGTCTGAACCCAGCTCACGTAGGGTTTTAATGGGCGAACAGACCAACCCTTGGGAGCTTCTTCACCCCCAGGATACCCTGAGCCGACATCGAGGTAGCGAACTGCACCGTCGCTAGGAACGCTTAGGTGCAACTACTCTGTTATCCCCGAGGTAGCTTTTATCCGTTAAGCCCGGCGCCTTCCACAAAGCGCACGAGGATCACTTGGACCTGCTTTCGCATCTGATCGACCTGTATGTCTCACAGTTAAGCATCCTTATACCCATGTGCTTACAGCTCCGTTTCCATCGGAGCTAAGGATACCTTTGTACGCTTGCGTTACTCTTTAGCAAGCAACCTCCCCAGTTAAACTACCCACCAGACAGTGTCTCCGACGCCGATTCAGGCGCCTTGGGTGAGGATTGTATCTTCCAAAGAGAGGTATTTCATTGGCGGGCATAATAAATATACCCTCCCTCCTATGCTAAACAATTAGAAAACACAACCCAGTGTCAAGTTGTAGTAAAGCTCTACGGGGTCTTTTTGTCCTTCTGTTAGTAGGCCGCATCTTCACAGCCATTTCAAATTCACCGAGTCCTCTTTCAAGACAGTTGGGAAGTGGTTTAACCATTCGTGCACGTCGGAACTTACCCGACAAGGAATTACGCTCAAAATCACTTTCTATTTCTAGAAAATTTAACGATTTGTTACAAAGACACCAACGTTTTTTGGTGTTCCTAATATCGCTATTAGGTTCGGACTATATCTTATCGCTTACGCGATCTCTGCATGTAGTCTCTGAGGATTCTCAAGGGTTTTGCCGATTAAATTACTAATTTCGAGCAATCCTGTCTTATTTAAATGTCTATCTTTATTCATTAAAGATAAGACTTGACAGAAAATTTTGAAATTTTGCTTCTTTTCGGTAAACAATGGATTTTGAATGAAAAAGGGAACAATAATCTGATTGAGATCATTGCGTTTTCTCACACAATAACGATACAAATGCTCGTGATGATTGTCATATCTTTTGTTGATAAATATTTTGCCACATTTAAAGTATTTTTGGGTCATTTGTAGGACTTTCAGGCTTTTTGCACCCTGAGTAATTACAAATTCTGGCATTACCTGCCATCCAAATTTACTTGTTCTGTTGCGAAAAATACTAACAGAAAAACAACCTTCACCATCTGTAAAGCCAACTATCCATCCTTTGAGTCTTTCCTGCTGATTGTCTGCACTTGTCATATTTTCAGTTAACCCGAATTTTATCCGAATGTCAACTAATGCAAGATACTCAGATGTTCCAGCATTTAGCAAAGTT
>CAYIUD010000060.1:0-4283 GCA_964366265.1 uncultured Pseudomonadales bacterium
ACCCAAAAACCAATACAAAAAATGAAATCACCCCCACCATCATCGCTAACTGTCTTGACAGCTTCCTCACCCTTCCCTGAAGCGGCGTCTCCTCCTCTTCTGACTCTTTCAGAATGTGAGCTATCTTTCCTATTTGGGTATTTTTACCAGTCCGCACCACCAAAAACTTTCCCACCCCTACTCGTACCTCTGTCCCCATAAACACCTTGTACTTAGCTTCTATCTTGTCAAAATTATCCCAACTCCCTTTATGTTCAAATTTCTCTACTGGCACACTCTCCCCAGTCAAAATCCCCTCTACTGTAAATAACCCATCTTCCTCCACCAATATCCCATCCGCCGAAACTTTGTGTTCATCGCTCAAAAAAACCAAATCTCCTGGCACCAATGCTCGTGTTGATAACAAAACCCATTGGCCATCCCGCAACACCTTCGCCTTCGGCGCTAACACTTGTTTCAGAGATTCCAAACTCTTCTCCGCCCGATATTCCTGAAAAAAACCCAATACTGTATTAACTACTACCGCCAACATAATCACGCCGGCATCAACATAATCACCAAGCCACACTGTCACCAAAGTCGCCAATAACAATACATAAACTAACGGTGATTTTACTTGTGCCACTAAAATCTTTAGCCAAACAAACCGCTTCCTGTTGGCGATCTCATTTGGACCATACTCAATCAATCTCTTTTTTGCTTCTTCACTACTCAATCCCTTCACCCATTCTTCAGCCATGAGTCCACTATACCAAAGCCGATTGACAAACCTACAACTAAGTCCTATAATTAATCCTATCGGTAACATTTTAGCAAAGGAAAATACGATGCGCATCGTAACCCGTTTCTTATCTGTAATTGGTGACTGGATCTGCGGCAAATGTGGCGCAAGAAATAGTGACCAAGCCAGCAAATGCGGCGTTTGTGGTAAATAGAACCACTTAATCCCGTAGTGGGACACCAACTTGGTGTCCCATTTTTTTGTAAGATAGATCATATATGGATATTAAAAAACTCGTCATCTCATTAAAAAATCTCCCAATTGAAATTGGCAAGGTTCAACTCTGGCTAGTCGTCAGGGGAGCAAAACCCATGGCGTCAATAGAACTGACTTTTGATTGGAAAGAAACCCAACAAAAAAAAACAAGGCTAGTAAACTGGCTCCAAGAAGCTAACGTAGCACACATGCCGTCACGAAAACGCTCAAAGATCCTTCATGTATCAAAAGATAAAAAACTTCTAGATCTAAACCAAAAATACGAGCTTGGTGAAGACTTTGCAACACATATTGAAAGAGGAAAACTATATGGTTTTCCCAGGAAAACAATTGAAAACTATGCCAATGCCGTTTCCAATGACGAAAACCTCTTTCCAAACGAAAAAGTAGTTTTTGCAGCGATGTCTGATGAAGTAAGGGGGCATTACTGGTATCCCTATACCGAATATTTACTTCGTAAAGGTCATGAGTATGAAGATTCACTCATTGCCAAAAAATGGGCTGACTTAGCTAGAAAAGAAATTCCGGAAGTAGCTAAAGAGTTTGAAGAAAGAACCACAAAAGCAATGGAAGATCTGCGCTCAAATCTACTCCAAAATTCATAATCATATTTTCTTCACTTCCTCCACCGTCGTCGCTTCTTTTACACTCTTATCATCCCTAAACTTAATCAACCGAGGAAACCGTAAAGCTACTCCTGCTGAATGTGTCGGCGACTTGGTCACTTCATCCGCCGCCAACTCCACCACCAATCCCGGCTCCACCCAAACATCCGGTTCCAGTTTCTTATCCACCACATAATTTTTCGGCTTCTCTCTCACCACCAAACTGTCCAATCTCCGCTTCAATTCCCTAAACTGTTCATCCGATAAACCCGTCCCCACTTTCGTTATTGTCAGAATTTCATCACCCTTTCTGACTCCTGCCAAAAACGCTCCCACCCCAAACTGTGTTCTCTTACCCTTACCTCGATAATATCCCATCACCACACAATCAACCGTATCTGCCAATTTCGCGTGTGACTCCTCTACTTCCTTCATCTTCACCCACCTCCACCCCGTTCTCCCTGGCACATATTCACTCCCTAACTTTTTCACAATCACTCCCTCAAGACCTTCCTTCAACAATCCCTCATGCCTTTCCCTTATCTTCCCCGGGTCATCCGTCTCCCAATGATCATCTACCACTAACAACTCTCTGTCCTTAACCACTTCTTTCAAGATTTTTCTCCTCTCTTCATACCCATTTTTCGTTAAACTCTTGCCATCCTTATACATCACATCAAATACAAAAAATTTCAACGGCACTTTTCCTGCCTGTCCCTCAACCCCATGCTTTCTTTTTCTCGTAATCGTCATTTGAAACGGCATCATTTTACCGGTCTTCGGGTCGATTCCTACTGCCTCACTATCCAAGACCAATTGATTTCCCCTAACGTGATTCATCATTCTCGACAATTCTGGAAACATCTGCGACGTCTCTTCCAAATTTCTTGTAAACGTCCTCACCTGCCAATTTTTTCCCTCACGATTAAAATGTATCTGTACCCTAGTTCCGTCAAACTTCGGCTCCACCGCCACCCTTCCCATCTTCTTGACCATCTCCTCCGTTGATTTCAGACGTTGACACAACATTGGCGAAATTGGCACTCCCAATACCATCTCCGCTCCCTTAACCGTTTTTTCGATTCCTTTCTTCTTCACCTCCTCCACCAACCAACCAATATCCGGTCTTGTTTGATAAGCCAATTCCAACTCACTTTTAGCTGACTTATCTCCCGTCACACTAAAACTCACCGCATCCAAAATCGTTTTATCCGAAAATCCCAACCGCAGTTTCCCCATTACCATCCGCACCACATACCGACTTGATAGGGGATCCAACTCTCCAATCAATTCTGCCAACCCCACTATCTTTCTTTCCTGTGACCCTTGACCTTGATCTTCAGCAATCCTCTCTAAAACCTTAAAGACCTCTTTCACTCCCAAATTCTTAGACTCCCCAACTCCCAATTTATTTTTCATTTTCTCCGCCAAACTTCCCAGATCTCCTACTTCTTTGTACTCTTTCCTCACCTCTTCCTCTTCGATTCCCGCCATTCTCGCCAATGCCTTTTGGACCTGCTTCTCTGCTAAATTAAATTCCAAACTATCATACAAAGGCCGTAGTCTCCCTAAAATCAGATATGTTAATTCTTTTGCTTCATCCTCTTCTATCTCTTTTATCAATTCCGCCAACAACTCCATCATCACGTTTCGTGAGCTCGTTTTCTCCAATTCCGATAACTTTTCCGCCAATTTATTGAATTTCATCTTAAAACCTTTAATGAATATCTTGCCCCTTTTGTTCTCCCTCTCTTTTTAAGCAGGGATTTTTTAAGCAAATCTTTCAAATCCCGCAAAATCGTATCATCACTCACCATTGGTAGCAAACTTCTCGCCTCTGCCATCGTCATCCACTCATGTGTCTCTAAATACTCAATCATCCTTATCTGTCGCTCCTTCAAGGCCACCTGTTTACCCATCCGCCCTCTCAACCGGCTATCTACTGATAACTTTTTCACTTTTTCTTTTATTTTGCCCATCTCCACCGCCATTGCCTCCGCAAAAAACTCCAACCAACTCGTCAAGTCGTCTTGATTCTCAAACACTTTCATAAAAGCGTTGTAATAATCCCCCACATTCTTATCAAAACTCTCCTCAATACTAAAAAACCTCCTTGTATCTATCCCTTCGACCGCCAATACCAATATCGCCATTGCTCTGGATACCCGCCCATTTCCTTCCACAAACGGATGGGTCCTCGACAACTCAAAATGGACAATTGCCGCCTTAATCACCGGATGAATCTCTCTTGCCGCCAGGCTATTTAACCAAACAAAAAAATCCTCCACTTGATAGGGGACTTCTACCGCATTCGGCGGTCGATAGACCACCGCCCCATCATGAACCCCCCTAACCACCACCTGCTCCTGTCGATAAACTCCCACTTTATGAGGCTCAATCACTCTCTCCATCGTCAACGCATGTATTTGCAGTAGTTGTTGTTGCACATAGACAAAATCACCCTTTTCCTCTCGATGCCGCACCAACCAAGCATTAATCTGCTTAAGTACATTCCGATAATTAATCACCTCCTGAACGTCTCTTTCCCTAGCTACCACTCCTGCCTTTTCCGCCACCGCTACCGCCGACGCTCCTCGCTCTGGCTCCTGCCTGATCACTTTCTCTGCCTGCTCCAAAGTTAAGTCATTCCCTTCAACGTGTGTTCCATAATGAACCGTCCT
>CAYIUD010000061.1:0-4252 GCA_964366265.1 uncultured Pseudomonadales bacterium
AATCTAAAAAACTCCTCTCTGATGTTCATAAAAAAGCCTCCAAACGCTGGCTCGAAGGCTGTCTTTCCATCCCTAAAATTTGGGGTTTTGTCGATCGTTCTTACCAGGTCACTCTTGAATATCAAACCTTCGATCCAGGAGACCGCAATCTAAAAACTATCCAAAAAGAATTCACTGACTTAGAATCTGCCTATGTCCAACACGAAACCGACCACCTCAACGGCATCCTTTTCACCGATCACATCATCAAACAAAGAGGCCTTGTCTATCAAGAAACTTCCGACGGTCTCACCCCCATCACTTTAGCCAACTAAACTAACATGTCCCACTCAATTATCTTCTTTGGCTCCCCCACCTTTTCTGCCCAAATTCTCGAATCACTTCTCAATTCAGGAATATCCATCACCGGCGTTGTCACCAACCCTGACAAACCAATCGGCCGCCAAAAAATCCTCACCCCCTCCCCAGTTGCCCAAGTCGCCGCCAAATACCACCTTCCCACTTTCAAACCGGAAACACTTGACCCTAACGCCTCGGCCAAAGGCCGATCCGTCTCTGGCGGAAATCTTGCCCACCTAAAACTCCTCCAACCAGATCTCTTCCTTATTATTGCCTATGGCAAAATTATCCCTCAGGCTTGGCTAGATCTTCCTCGTAAATCTGCTCTAAATATTCATTTTTCCCTCCTCCCTCGATATCGAGGTGCCCTCTGTATCCAGGAGGCCATCAAAAACCAAGACTCCAAAACCGGCGTTACTTTTATGGAAATTGATGCAGAAATGGACCACGGCCCCATCATCGCCCAACTCGAACAAGCAATTACCATCGACGACAATCTTGCCACCCTAACTGAAAAACTAACTCAAAAAGCTATTACTCTCCTCAATCAAAAATTACCGCTCTACCTAAACAACAAACTCAAACCCCAACCTCAAAACCACTCCCAAGCCACTTACACTCCCTCTTACCGCAATCTCAATCGTAATTCTGCTTACCTCCCCTGGACCGACTTAAAAGCCGCCCAGCAAGGCATCAACGCCGCCAAAATCCACGCTTTAATCCGTTCCCTTAATCCCGAACCAGGCGCCTGGACCCACCTGCCCGCAGGCATGACTAAAGTTAATCAGCAAGAACTAAAAATCCTTTCTACAAATTTGGATTCAAAACTCGAAACTTTAGTCATCCAAAAAGTCCAACTACCAGGCAAAAACCCAATCTCTTTCAAACAACTCCTCTCCAACCAGAAAATCTAAAAAATTAAGCGCTTGTCACCGCCATCCGGTGAGGTCTTTCAGCCATTCGCAGACATTTTGTGCAAAGACGTGTCTTTACTGTTTTTCCATCCAGCACTATTCTCGCCGCATGCAAATTTGGTTTTCGAATTGTATGAACCCTATTTTTAGCGTGAGAAACCAGGTTGCTATACTGTACCCCTTTACCACAATTCTGACAAACACACTTTAGATTTACTCTCATAGCCGTTATTTTACCAGAAATGCTAAAATCATGCCATGATTGGCACCCTATTCACCAACCCCCTCCTCTTTTTTGTTTGGATTATTTCTCTCCTCATCGCCATCAGCATCCACGAAGCCGCTCACGCTTATACGGCCGATCATCTCGGTGATCCCACTCCCAGATCTCAGGGTAGATTAACTCTTAATCCTCTCGCCCACCTTGACCCCTTAGGTACTCTTATGATCCTCATCTTCCGTTTTGGCTGGGGCAAACCCGTCCAATTCGATCCTTTCAATCTTCAAAACCCCCGCCGCGATGCCGCCGTTATCTCCATCGCTGGACCCGTCAGCAACCTTCTCCTGGCTCTAACCTGCAGTCTAATTCTTCGTTTTCTTGTTCCCAATTTCTTTGCCCCTCTTCTCTACCCCCTAATTTTTCTCAACGTTGCCCTTGCCATCTTCAATCTTGTCCCCGTCCATCCCCTTGATGGCGGCAAAATCATTATTGGTATCTTGCCCAGAGACCTTGCCTATGAATGGCAAACAATCATGAATCGTTATGGCACCATCCTCCTCTTGCTCCTTATTTTGCCTCTCAACGGAACCTCCCCCGTCATCAGTTTAATCTCTCCCATCGTCAATTTTATTATCAGCCTACTTCTACCTGCCAATCACTATTTGTAACCTAAATTCGTTCTTTTCTCCGCATCACCACCGTCATCACCACCACCAAAACCAACACTAGTAAAAATCCAATCCCCACGATTCTTCCAATCACACTCAAAAACTTAACCAAACCACTAGTTTCCTTTGTCTCCACTGTCTCAATGGCCCCAGCTTTGACCACTTTTTTCTCCACTACTGGAGCTACTAAAACACTGTTCGACACTCCTACCAATGGCACATTTTCCCAGTCACCCTTCGCCACCACTCGTTCACTCGGTTTTCTTGGTGAACTCAATCCCTCTGCTGTCACCATTAGACTAACAAAGCTCTCTTTTACCTGCCCACCAATCTTTCCATCCTGCACCTCTCCAATCCTGAAGATGTTCCCATCAGTCCCAATCTCCCACATTACATAATGGTTAATTTCTGCTGAAAAAGGTACCACCAAATTCCGACACGTCCCCAAAATTTTGTAACTTGACCCCTGAAACACACTCAAGACATAACAACTTGCCGAAGATCCGCCTACTGAACCAAGTTTAAACACCCCCTCATTCGCCCTTACTTCACCCACAAAGACACTCGATGTTAAAATCAACGCCAACAAAAATCCTAAAAACTTTCCTGCCCTCATGCCCCATATTATACCAAGGCTCCGACAAAAATCCACTTACTTGTCCTTTCTTTGCTATTTGATATATTTATATCTATGCCCAACCAAGACGATCAAGTCGCCTCCCCACCACCTTTCTTCACCAACGCCGCCATCGATGATCAACCCAAACCTGAATTCACTCCCACTCCCGACAACTTAAGCAAAACATCCAGCTTTTCCGACCAACCCAATCCTCCCCAAGTAGAACATCGAGAATCTTTTCACTCCAATTTTCCGCCCCCCAGAGAATCTCTCCGCTCTTACTCCTCAATCAGTCCCAAAAAAGAAATACCCAACTTGTCCCCAACCCCCAAGATCCCCGCCGATCTGCCCCACCAACCTCAGTCATCCTCAACTAGTCTTGCCATTCTCCTCCTCGCCATCATTTCTATCGCCAGCCTTGCCGCCTCTTCTTTTCTTTTCCTTCAAAATCTCACCCTCAAACAACAAATTCGGGTCCTCCAATCCACCGAATCAGCCAGACAACCCTCAGAAACTGGATCAACTAATCCAACTCTTTCTGATACTCCCCAAGGCAGTCCTTTCACCTCCAACACTGGTACTTCTTCCGCCACTTTTTCTGCCTTCTCTGACCTAGGCAAGGTCGTTAGTATTGCCCAAAAAGAATCAAGCACCGCTCAACTGCTCATGATTACTTCCGACGATATCACCAGAGGCGAAGCCACTGTTTACAAATATTGGTTTCGTCGCACCCCAAGTCAAAAGCAATATTTTCATCTTCAATACTCCCGCACAAGCGAACCTCAACTTTTTAGCGAATCTGTTGTTTCCCCAGACAATAGTATCCCCGACTTAATCCCTGCTTTTCAAGCAAATCAACTTGGGATTTCCGATCTAGACGCCCATAATCTTGCCTGGCAACAATCAGTCGCTCCCATTGTCGGCAGTAATCTTAAACCAACCCAAGTCAAGGCCAAATTTATCAATTCCCGCCCCAGCGATCCCTCAATCACCCAATCAATCAATCTTTGGCAACTCACTTATATCTTTCCAACCGTCAGCAACCAACGCAACATCACCATCCAAATCAACGCCAACGATCAATCAAAAATCTTTTCCAACCTCTAAACCAGAACTACTGACCTAACGCTTCTACTTGATCAACATACAAAGTTGTTCCGGAAAACTGACCGGTGACCTTCACACTCTGTCCCATATACTGTGCCAAACTCGCATTTCCATCATGTAACTCCACCACCACCCCCGGGCTCACCTGCAAAACATACAAGCCTGAGCCAGTTCCTTGGCTAAGCACCCCTTGTCTCGTTTGATTTATTTCAGCCACATCCGTCGCCGCATTCTGACCACCAGTCAAAATACAACCGCCCAAAACCAAACCAAGCACCAACACTCCTGCAAACGACTGCATTCTTTTATTCTTCATATCTCCATTAAATCTATCCTTAACATCTTTTTCAAGGCTCAAAATGGTAAAATAGCAGAATGCCACCCT
>CAYIUD010000062.1:0-4144 GCA_964366265.1 uncultured Pseudomonadales bacterium
TCTGCCCCAATTGCGGCTATAAAGATTCCTGTTGCGAATAGTCAATTCTTCCATCCCTTCGGCATCAAAAACCAAACCAGCTCCGCCAAGCCCCAAATCAACACAATTGGTGTCAATAATAAAAAGACCGGAATAAAAATTAATCCCCCTAAACCAAGATTTTTGCCGAAGTAAAAAAAAGCCCACCAGAAAACATAAGCACCCAATAGGGTCAATAAAAACAGTCGCCTCCTGAATTCATTCGTCAACTTCCCCTTCCTCATTAACCTTAAGACCAGACAAATCAATCCGCCTCCCAAAAAAACTGGTGCCACTAGTAGTAAAAATGTCATCAACCCGAACCCAAAAAACCTTAAGTCCATACCCAAGTTTATCACTCCTCCAATGCACAACTCAAACTTCAGAACCATTAACGAAGAAGCGGCTGAACATCTGTTCAACAATGGAACATATCTTTTCCCCATTACGAATCTCGACGATCGTTTTGTTCCTGTCGAAGATGCCACGCTCAGCGAAGAACCTTTGGCATTAAATCTTGGCAACGACCCCCTCGCCGTCAACGATCTTAGTAGGCTTGGTGGACATAATCAAATTCTTACCACCCCTGAAGTCGCCGACTTTTTAGCGATGTTGATTGACGCTTTCATAAAATTCGAACCTGAACTTGAAGCCAAAAAAGCTTTCGATCAGGAAACAGAAGACTTTAAACAAACAGTTCCTGGCAACTGGGCCCAAACTGGTTATGTAGATGGTGGTGGTGCTTACCATAGTGGCGAAAACCATGGTTATCTTAGCCCAGGGGGTAGTATTACCTACTTGGTCAGATTACGACTTCACGACGGCCTATCCGGCTGTGTCAAATCATACAGTAGTGGATATGTTTCCGACTTAACCGTCGAAATCACTATTCTTGATCCAGAAGAGCGTCCAATCTCTACTTCCCATTCAGAAGCTTACGGGGAACTAATCTCAACTCATTATGGCATCTATGCCGATGATGCCGAAGGTATATACAAAATCGTCCTTAACCAAATCAGTGGTGAAGGCGACTACATCCTTTACGTCGGAATCAACGCCATGTTCGGCTGTATTATTCCCTAATCCAATACAAAATCCCCCCTTAAAAGGGGATTTTTTATGCCCTCTCTCTCCCAATCGTTTTCCAGTGATAAAGATACAACGGCACTCCCACTATAATCATCGCCATTGCCGTCGAAAACTGCCTCTGCCTGTTCCTTATCATTTCCCGTTCCTGGATCATCTTGTCCTCTTCCTCCCTCTTTGTTAATTCCTCCCTCGTCAAACTTTCCTCCTTCACCGGTATTGGCCGAACATATTCATACTGATCCGCCCCTTTGAACAAAAACACCTTCATCCCTAAATCCACCAGCTGAATACTCCCAATCACCACCACCAACAACCCCACAAATGAGAACAGATACAAATAAAGCAACCTTATATTTAACTTCACAATCCCACTATACCAAATAAACAAACCACCAATCAACCAACTCAAACATATCATCCTTAACCCTTATCCACTATAATTCTCACTATGCCTAAAAAAGTTCTAGTTATGTATGGCGGGGTAAGCCCTGAACACGAAGTTTCCATCGTCACCGCCTTGCAGATTATGCACGCTCTCAAAGAAAGCGGCCACATTGTCTACCCCCTCTATCTCTCCAAAACTGGCCAATGGGTTCTCGGCAATTACCATTTCCTAAAACCTGAGTTCTACAAAAACTTAGACAAAGTAATTAGTAGTGGCAAAACAGTCATCTTGCCACCGAACCGAAACTTCAAACTTCTCCGTCGCGGTTTTTTTGGTTTCGGCGCCATTGAAACCGAATTTGACCTTGTCTTTCCCGTCTTTCATGGCAGTCAGGGTGAGGATGGCACCATCCAAGGGTTATTGGAACTGGCCAACATTCCCTACGTTGGCTGTGGCGTTACCGCCTCAGCTTTGAGTATTGATAAATATCTTTCCAAAAAAGTCGCCCAAAACTTAGGTTTATTAGTAACCAAAGATGTTCTTGTAACCAAAATTCGTTGGCAAAAAAAACGTCAGCAACTACTTGGTCAAATTAAAAAATTAGGCAAGGTCTGGTTTATCAAACCAGTGACTCTCGGGTCAAGTATCGGTACCTCTCGAGTCAATTCTGTTAAAGAATTAGACAATGCTCTGGAAGTCGCCTTTTTTTACTCCCCGCGAGTTTTAGTCGAAGAAGCCCTCACCAATTTTAGCGAGGTTAATATTTCTATTATCGGTAATAATCCATATCAAGTCTCCAAAACCGAACAACCGATCACTTCCAACTCCATTCTCTCATTTGAAGACAAATATTTACGTTCTGGCAGTAAAACCAAAGGCATGGCCAGTGCCAAACGCCTAATTCCCGCCCCATTGGACCAAAAAATCATTCGACAAGTCGAAGATCAATCCCTCCGCTTTTTTGAAGCCATCGGTGGCACCGGCATTGCCCGAATTGACTATCTTGTCTCCAAAAACAAACCCTATTTTAACGAAATCAACACTCTGCCCGGATCTTTAGCTTTCTATCTCTGGGAAACCTCAAAGAAAAGTTTTTCTACTTTAGTCAATGAGTTATTAGACCTAGCGATAGACAACTTTAACCAAAAGCAAAAACTGGTAACCACTTTTCAAAGCAACATCCTGGCCAATTTCCAGTCCGGGGCCAAAGGTAAAGCCTAATATTGATCTGGCAAGTCATTTTCCAAAAGAATCCAATCATAACTTTCTGCCAATCTCTCAACCGTTGGCCACAACTCTTTCGAATTAGCAAGATGATGGACCTTAACCGAGGTTAACTTTGCCAACCCTACCTCCAAATTTTCAGTCCGCTCGCTAAAACCAGCCAAATAGACACTCTCAAAGACTCCCCCGGCTAATTGACCCAATCGACGATGAATCTCATCACTCTGTGAACCAAGTTCCACCAAACCGGGAGTAATCAAGGCTTTCTTGCCTGGCAATTTTTTAAGATCAGCCAAAACTTGCTTGAACCCTTGTTCATTTGAGGAATAGGCATCATCAATCAAGATCGATTTTTTAATCAGTTTTAACTCCAACCGATGGGCCGATGGTCTAATTTTAGCCACAACCGCTTTTATTTTTTCCGGCGGCACCCCCAACATTAAGGCCATCGAAATGGCCGCCGTCAAATTTTGCAAATTGCTCGTTCCAAATAACGGAGATACAAATTTATATTTTTCTTTTTGCCAAACTAATTCAAACTCAACTCCTTTAGCATTTATTTCGTGACCCTTAATCCAAAAATCCGCCCTTTTATCAAAAAAGGAATAAGTTTTAATCCCTTGGTATTTTTTCTGTTCGATCTGTTTCCTAATTAATTCATTATCCAAATTAACCAAAGCCTGACTTGGTTTAACCACATCAATCAGTTCAAACTTTGCCAAGGTGGTATTTCCCAAACTTCTGAATCGTTCTAAGTGTTGCGTCCCAACTGCCGTTAAAATCGCATAATCAGGCGGAACCATCTTTGTCAATTCCTTAATTTCACCCCGAACATAAGCCCCCATCTCACAAATAAAATATTTTAGCGAGTCAACCAATTCCAAATTTACCACCTTAGCAATCCCAAAAACCGTGTTGTAGCTAGCCGGAGTTTTTAGAGTGGATTGGTAACTATTGAGAATTTCAAACAAAAAATCTTTCGTTGATGTTTTCCCAAACGAACCAGTAATCCCAATCACCGCCAAATCAGCATGCTCAGCAATTTCTTCCCGAACAGATTTAATTGTCCTAATTTTATTTATCACTTCATAAGGTTTAAGTATTAATAAAGCCGAAAAAAACAAGGGGAAAGGAACAACCATCAATCCCAAAACTATCAACCCAAACCACGGCTGAATAATGCTGATCACAATCAGCATTGACAATTGAAACACCGTTAAACGCAACAAAGTTTTTGCTTTCCAGGTCATCACCAATTTAACTTTATCCTCAGTTTTCCCAAAAAAAGGGTGCTTTGACCACCAAACCAAAAATCGTTTCGGCGAGTAACCCTCAAGTTGGAGGATATGAAGATGGGCTTTAAAAGAAGGCAACATTATCAATAAATAATTTTTGAGCTGGTCAACCTTTAGCAGTTCGGGGGTAAAA
>CAYIUD010000063.1:0-4131 GCA_964366265.1 uncultured Pseudomonadales bacterium
GAAGAGGCCAAGTTCACTAAAGAGAAGGAGGAAAAGATTGTGAACTGGTTGGAGGAGAGAAAGGGTGAGAGGAGGAAAAGAGAGTTGAGTGAGGGCGGGGATGAAGTTGTTGAGACCAACACCAGTAAAAGGGTGGGCCTTAATTAGATTGAGAGAGTACTGAGCTAAGAGCAGGCGGGTGGAGAGACTGGGATTGGTGAAGGTTAGAGGGGGAAGGAGAAGAGAGATTGCGGTTAACGTGAGGATAACGAGAAAAGGGAAAAAACGGTAAGGGCTTTTTTTGATTTGGGGATGAAGTAGTGGCAGAAGAAGAAAAAAAGCAAAGATGGCGGAGCGAGAAAAAGTGAGGACTAAAGTGAAAAGAGAAAGAATGACGACAAAAAGAAAGAGGGTGGGTTGGGGGCGTAACTTTTTGGGTAAAGAGGAAAACAAAAAAAAGATGACTAACAAATAACCAGCAAGAGAGTTGGGGTGAGAAAAGGTGGAATAAGGACGCAAGAATAGCTGGCAGTTATCAGTGATTGGACACAAAGAAAACTTGGCGATGTCGGGAGTGGTGAGGTCAAAATGGCGTTCACCAAGATAGTAGAAAAGGCCGTCAAGCGAGGATTGTTTGAGGAATTGAGTAAGGGCAAGAAGACTAATGAGGGTGGTGGAAAAGGCAAGTAAAGAGAAAGTGAGTTTGAGTTGGGGTTGGGCGAGTTGAGAAATAGCAAAACTTAAATTGAAAAGTAAAAAGAGGCGAAAGTAAGTAAAAAAAGAATTAAGGGGAAGGAGGCTAGTGAGAAGATTGAGGCTGATTATGAGAAAGAAGGCGAATAAAAAATTTTTGCGGTTGGAAATGAATCTGAGAAGTCTAGAGAAATTGGCGAGAAGGAGGAAGAAGAGAAGAAGATCAGTAAAGTGAAGAGTAGGGGAGAGATAATCGAGGCGGAGACCATAAATATTGGACCAGTTAGGCCAGAAGTGGAGACCGAGTTGGGTGGGAAGAAAGAGAACAAGGAGATAAAGCAAAGCTCCGGTCATAATATTTGACTCTAAAGTCCTTGTTTCCAATACATGCCACAAAAAGCGGCCTATTCCCGCCTCTGCGGGCGGTCTAGCCTCTAACTCGGCTCGGGAAATCCCCGCACGTTGGCGGGGAAACAAGCTTTCCCTGAGCCTGCGTAGCGTTTTTGCCTTGCATGCACTGGAAGTAGTTTGTTAACGTGATCCCGATTGTAGCAAATTTTTGTTGCCAGACTGCGACATGAGGGGAGGAAAGACTATTTTGTTGGGAAGATGAAGAGTTGACGGTTGGGTTCTTCACCGCGAGATTCGGTGGAGATAGAGGGATTGGAGCTTAGGTATTCGTGAACTAAATGGCGTTCGTAAGAATTGAGACCAGGAACAACTATTTCTTGGCCAGTTTCGAGGGCCCGTTGAATGGCTTGGTCGGCACGATCGATGACAAGTTGTTCACGGCGTTGTTGATAGTCACCAACATTAACCTTGACGCGGGTCCATGAACCAAGCCTTTGGTTAATCATGAGAGCAAGAAGAAGTTGGAGAGAACTAAGAGTTTCGCCCTGGTGACCAATAAAGACACCAGATTCTTCAGAGGGAAGATTGAGTTGGATAGTGAAGAGTTCGTCTTTTAGATCCAACTCAAATTGATCGGCGGGAATAGCTAAAAGACTAAAGACGTTAGTGATAATATCTTTGATTTTGTCTTGATCTTTGGAAATCATGTTTATTGGTTAAATGTGAAGTAGGGGGATTATACCTCTACTTGGTTAATTTTTGAACCCAGGAGAGAGCAAGGTTTTTGTATTTGGGAAGTCCACCAGGTCCGGAGATGATTAGCTGTTGAACAAAAGAGAAAACAGTGGTGACAACCCAGTAAAGAGCGAGGCCAGCAGGGAAGCGAGTGGAAATGACTACAGTCATGAGGGGCATGAGAAAAAGCATTTGCTGTTGCATAGCTTGAGCCATCTCGAGAGAGTCTTCCTCTTTTTGGTGTTCTTCTTTGTTTTTGGGTGATTTGACATGGCTTTCCAGACCGGACTGCATGGCAAGTGAGTAAAGCAGTTGAGTGACTCCAGCTAGGACAGGAAGAATATATTTAGGATCTGGCTTGGAGAGATCGAGCCAAAGGAAACGCATGTTAATTTGAGTGTCATGGACTGAACCTCGGGAAATAAAACTGATAAAGGCTTGGTAGAGAGCAATAAGAATGATTAGTTGAGCAATTTGAGGCAAGCAACCACCAAGAGGATTGACCCCGTGTTCACGATAAAGGCTGAGTTGAGCTTGTTGAAGTTTGGTTTTATCTTTGTGCTTCTTTTTGAGTTTGTCGAGGTGAGGTTTTAGGTCCTGCATTTTTTTAGCAGAGCGAAGAGAAGGGATGGTGATGGGGGCGACAGCGAGGCGGATGATGAAGGTTAAGGCAATAATAGCCAGGCCTAAATTTTGATTGAGATTATCGTAAAGAAAGACGAGAAGTTGGATGATGGGAGTGGTTAAAAAAGTCATTAGTGTTTTGACCAGAAGCTGATTAGCCTTTGGTTGAAGTTGTTAGTTTTTAATAAAGGGACAGGGTCAAAGCCGCCCGGAGACCAAGGGTGACAGCGAAGAAGACGACGAAGGCTGAGGAATGATCCCTTGATTATACCGTAACGTTGGTAAGCCTGATGAGCATATTCAGAACAGGTGGGAGAAAAACGACAGGCATTGACTGAGCCAGTGAAAGGGGAGATAAAGATGTGGAAGAGGGGGGAGAGGAATTTTTTGTAAAGAAAGAACATTGTGTTTTTTAAGATGACGTTACCAGGTTGGCATTAGTGAGAATGATCTTGAGATCAGATTGGATTTGGGTGATGGTGGCTTGCAAGAGAGATTTTTTGGCAAGAAGGAGAATGTCAAAACCAGGGTTTAATTGTGAGAGATGGGGCTGGAGAGAGTTGAGAACATGCCGTCTTAATTTGTTGCGAACGACGGCTTTATTGCTGATTTTTTTACTCAAGATGATGGCAAAACGAGTGGGTCCAGTAATTTCTTGAGGAGCAATAATAGCGGTGAGATTGGAGGAATGAAAAGCGGTGCCCATTTTTTGGAGGCGGTTGCGTTCAAAACGGAGGGGGAGACGATGGATTCTAGGAAGCATGAGTTTATTTTACAAGAGGTTTATTGTTTAAGTGTTTTTAGTTTGTTTTTTCAGCACATGCCACAAAAACCTTTTGTTTGCATACACTGGAAACGCGTTGAATGAATGAAAAGATTAGGCAGAAAGACGTTGGCGGCCTTTGGCACGGCGGCGTTTGAGGACTTTGAGGTGGTTTTTGAGACGATGGAGGAAACCGTGTTTGCGGGCTCTTTTTCTTTTTTTGGGTTGATAAGTTCGCTTAGGCATGGAGGTATTTTAACATCACGTTGAGTAAAGATCCAGAACAAGAGATTAGATTAGCCATAAAAGGAAAGAGTGTGGATAAAATCTCAAGATGTTCGTTAAGTAAGGTTTTGTGGGCAGTAATCAGAGAAAAGGAGGTTTTTGTTTGGGCTTATTCGGGGTTCCCAATTGTGGAAAACTTGGTTAGAGTAGCGATGAAAAATGATGGAGAATATAGACAAGGATCAGATTTGGACAAAGGTGATTGGTGAGTTGGAAGTAGGGATTTCACCAGCTTCATTTTCTTCGTGGATTAAACCATGTTTTATTGAATCAATTACAGAGATTGATCAACAGAGATGGTTGGTGGAGTTGGGTTGTCCATCAGGGTTTCATCAAAAAACGATTGATGAGCGATATTATGGGCAGATCAAACAAACATTGGAAAGACAAACGGGGAAGCGGTGTGAGATTGGTTTGGTAGTCAAACAACGATTAAAGATTTATCAAGTTGAGGAGAATAAAGAGGCAGATAAGAAGGTTGAGGAGTTTGACCTGTTTACAGGGGAAGAAGTGGAGAGAAAAGAAATTGGTCGTAAGTTGATCGAGTCAGGACTGAATCCACGGTTTGGTTTTGGTAATTTTGTTGTTGGAAGTTCTAATAACCTGGCTTATGCGGCGGCAAGAGGAGTGGTTGATTCGCCAGGGACAAAAGATCGGAAGAGCACAAGTCTGAACTCCAGTCACGTGAAACGATCTCGTAT
>CAYIUD010000064.1:0-4129 GCA_964366265.1 uncultured Pseudomonadales bacterium
TCACCACATAGAGCCCGAGACCGGTGCCGGTGATGTTGACCTTGCCGGCGTCATCAGCGCGGATGAACTTCTGGAAGAGTTTCGGGATCACCTCGGCCTGCATTCCTACCCCCGAATCAGAGATGACTAACCGAATCTTGCCACCTTCACGGCTCAAGCCAACCTTAATCCACCCCTCCGGCGTATACTTGATGGCGTTGTCGATCAAGTTGCCCACCACCTGCGCGAGCTTGCCCGAGTCACCGATCAACTTATACTCCCCCGCCGTGTCCGCCTCGAAGGAGAATTGCAACCCCTTCTTCTCCACGTTGATCCGCAGCTCCTTGGCCACACTCTCCACGAGAGCCTTGAAGTCAACTTCCGATTGATCATACTTCATCGTCCCCAATTCAATTCGGGTAATATTCAAGAAGTCTTCAATCACCTTAACGAGCTTCTGACTCGACTGGAAGATGACGTCAACGGCCCCCCGCGCCTTCTCTTCCACGGGGCCGAAGGAGTTCTCGAGAATCATCGAGGAGTAGCCCTTGATCGCCGTGAGTGGTGAACGTAGCTGATGCGTCGCCATCGACACGAACTCCGTCTTCATTTTATCTAATTCCTTGAGCTTCTCATTTGCAATCCAGAGTTTGTCGTTAGATAAATTCAACTCTCCCACGAGTCCCTCAATCTTCTCTCGTTGAGAGACCTCCCGTCTGACCCCTCGAATCAAGAAGATGCCGAAGACGACCGTCATGGCGAGCGTCACCCCCACAACCACATGTAAGGTCCCCACGTCTTCAATCAAGAGTAGAGACCCCGTTAAGATCCACAAAACTAACACCAAGACATTAGAGCCAATGAACTTTAGATTGAAAGCCTTGAATCTCACGATCAGATAAGCGAGGAAGCCGAGGAAGAACATCATCCCCAACGCTCCGATGAAGCTGATCGTCTGAGTCTCTAGAACTTCTCCGGCGATATTCGAGAGCATGAATAAGAGCAGGAACGCCATTAGCCCGAAGAGGCTGTAGAGTGCCCTCTTCTTCGTATCCTCATCTTGCCCCTTCTGGCAACAACGCTTGATACCAAGAATCAGAATCCAGAGAATCAAGAAGATCTCCAGTCCGTACATATACAACCAAAGGGAGTTCAGAACCGCCTCGCAACTCGAAATATCATAGACGGTAGTATTTAAACTGGTGGGTAAGAAAATGATTATCGGAGTAACCAGTAACAAGAAGATGACCTTCAGATTGTAGGAGATATCGGCTCGATCGGGGTTGGTAAAGACATAGAAGAAATAGACTGAAAAAATGAAAATTAATATCTCGATGAGCGGATTAATCTGCCATGAGAACATAATGGCATCGTTGTGGGTGGCCACCCACAACACGAAGACATTCAATGACCAGAGGGCGAAAAAGGACGCAATGCCGAAAAGTAATTTGCTTATCAGGGAATACTTAGTCTTTATTAGAACATACAAACCAATGACAATTGAAAGGATGATCGATGGTAGATAAGAATAAAAAAGGAGTGGCGGAGCGATACTCAAATCCATAAATCCAAGAAAACTTGGGACGGAATCCGGGCAAAGTATTTCCATGTGGTTATTATAACAAAGAATCTAAACGTTGAGAACTTGCACGGCAAGAGAAAGGCCTGCATTTGGTGCAGGCCTGACTACCAAGGGGTTACGGTACAATGTGGGGTAGACCCTGTTGGTATTTTCCCCATACTGGTAACCAATTTTCGCGAAAGACGGAGAGATAAACGTCGTCTATTAGACTACCACCTCGCTGAAACTGCCCTTTCATTCTTCCATCTTCCGTGAACCCACACTTTTGGGCACATCTAATGCCCTTTGCGTTTGATCCGAGTGTCCCCCAACAAACCTTGCGTAAGTTGAGTTGATTAAAGGCGTAATTAAGAAGGATCATTATTGCTTCATAACCACACCCCTTCCCCCACCACCTCACATCGATTTTGACTTCAACCCAAGCTGTACCGTGAACCAAATCCACTCGATGCAGATTAATGCTACCTAAAAGATCGCTCTTTTCTATAAACGCGATCCCTAGGTAAACATTATTGCCTTCATCCAATAACCTCTTCTCTAATCGTTTTTTTGCCACATCAAGAGTTACCGGACGATGGTGAACAAAAAACTCATTCACCGCTGGATCGTTATCTAGATCTAGCAAAAACGGCAAATCTCCACTACCTAACGGCCTTAGATAGACACTCTTACCGGACCGAAACATTTCTTATTCCTTTCCTTGAAATAGACATCTCATTCAAAAACAAAGAACTCTCTCAAGACTACCCCAATCTGACTTTCTGTCAACGTCTTAGGCCAAGGTAATATATGTACATTGGTTAAAATTTGCGCTAAATTGAGATGAATGGAGCAACTAAAGAAACACACAATTGGTGACTTCCTTGAAGTTAAGTCAGCGATAAATCCATCCCTTAACTTCGACGGCAGTCAAATTGCCTTCCTAAGTAATCTCACGGGCACTTATCAACTCTATCTTGTCTCAAGCAAGGGCGGTATTCCAGAACAAATCACATCGTACGATGACCCAATCTCTTTTGCTGTATTTTCACCTGTCAAAGATGAGATAATCTTCGGCAAAGCGATAGGCGGAGACGAGCAAATTCAACTTTATTTGTACACTTTGGTTGATAAAAAAATTAAAGCACTCACGGATAATTCTAAGGTCAAGTACAACTTCGGTCAATTTTCCAGAGATGGTAAACATATTTCGTATTCACATAACGAAAGAAATGGAAAAGATTTTGATGTTTGCTTGATGAACACAGATAACTGGAGGGTTGAGAGTGTTTACAATCAAGGTGGTTTTTGTCTCGCGGTGGGATTCTCCTCAAAAAATAAATACTTAGTGATAAAGAAAGCTCATTCGAATCTGAATGCTGATCTGTACCTGCTCTCTTTGGCGGATAAAAAAGTTGAACTAATCACCCCACACACTGGTGATGTTTATTTCGGCGGGGCATCATGGCTACCAGATGAATCGGCTTTTTACACTACAACTAACCAAAACCGAGATTTTCTTGGGTTAAGCCAATTTGACCTACAAAGTAGGAAGTTTCACTACATCCACACTCCTGAATGGGATGTGAACGGAGCAAGTGTCTCTTTCGATGGAAATTTGTTGGCCGTTATGGTGAATGAAGACGGTTACAACAGGCTGAGTTTATTCGAACGTGAGTCTCTAAAAAAGATCGAATTAGATAACCTACCAAAAACCGGCACCATTTATTCCGTCCGATTTTCTAAGGACTCAAAATGCCTTGCGCTTTGTGTGGGAGATTCACTCCACACGAGTGATGTTTGGATGTATGAAATTGAAAGTAAAAAATGTTGGCAGATTACTCACAGTCCCCAAGGTGTACCACCTGAAGAATTAGTTGAACCAGAATTATTTCGATTCGAGTCCTTCGACAATCTTCCTGTCCCCGCTTTTTTGTATTTGCCAAAAAATGCAAAGGGTGGAGAAAAAATTCCGGTTATAATCAATATACATGGCGGACCAGAATCCCAATACAAACCATCACTCGCCACGTTAACCCAATATTTTGTGTACTATGGTTACGCTGTAATCGCACCGAACGTGCGAGGTAGCGCTGGCTATGGGAAAAAATATTTAGCCCTAGATGATGTTGAGAGACGATTAGATTCAGTTAGAGATTTAGCCTCACTTCACGATTACATTAAAACAACCACCGAGCTGGATTCTGGAAGGGTGGTACTAATGGGAGGAAGTTATGGTGGCTATATGACTCTAGCCGGACTCGTCTTTTATCCTGATCTTTGGGTGGCTGGTGTTAGTATCGTGGGGATTGCCAATTTTATAACTTTTCTCGAAAACACTGCCCCCTACCGTCGAGCCATCAGAGAAGCTGAATATGGTTCACTTGAGAAACACCGATCTTTACTTCAATCAATTTCACCAATTAATCACGTCCAAAATATCAAGGCACCTTTATTTGTGATTCATGGGATGAACGATCCAAGAGTTCCATTAAATGAAGCTGAACAGATAGTTAAAGAACTTAAATCACTGGGAAGAAAAGTCGAACTGAGTGTTTACTCGGATGAGGAGATCGGAAGAGCACACGT
>CAYIUD010000065.1:0-4095 GCA_964366265.1 uncultured Pseudomonadales bacterium
TACTTTATTGTTCCAGTTATAGTTTTCGACTATTATAGTATTTTCGCCATTCAAATTAAGTCTTCCTAGGGATAAGTGTTCTGCCTTTTCACCTAAATCAAAAAGAAACATTGTTCCAAAAGTATGGTAGGCCTGAAAAATAGTTTTATCTTTCAATTCGTTAAGTTTCTCAAGTAACTTAACAAAGTTGTCATTGGTTTTTTCGATGATCATGTTGTGATTATACAAAAACCCCCGCATTTCTGCAGGGGATAGGGAGCTATTTTTTGCCGTTCTTGATATCTTCGGCGAGTTGCCGAATTTCTTGATACGTCATATTTTCGCCCTTCATCTGTTCGTGGAGTTCGCGCTGCTGAGACTGACTAAGCCCAACACTGCTTGAGGCAGAATCCGCACGGTTGTTGGGGCCGTTTGGCTCGCTAGAACCACCACCTTGTTTCCCGCTTTTCTTGTCCGACATTTAGGAGCTCCTTTACTACAAGAAAAATGCGATATGAGGATCTTAACTTAAAGTTTCTGTTGGGTCAAGGGTTTCCGATAGTTTACGGTGGATAACAAATATTAGATTTGCTCGTCGCAGTGTCCAGCAGGGTTGGTTGTGCCCTCGTTGAAGGCGCCGAGGATGCCGGCAAGTTCGATAAACTGCTTTCGCAAGGCACTTTTACCTTTTAATGCAGCTATATTTGCAGGAGTGTTTAGATGATTGTCAAATAACGTCGTGGCATCATCGAAAGCAACCTGGATTTCCGATGGGAATCCTGCGCCATTTTCTTGATTTAATTCAGCAGCGATATATTGATGAGCGAGAATGTAATATGCATTACCCTTGGGGGTAGTTTGAAGAACTTGAATGTAAGATTTATTACTGATGAAGAAAAGTGCGTTAGGTCCGCCGACTAAATCCCAGGTATCGTCAGGATGAGCGGCAGGACCATATTCCTGCGAGTGGGTTTTCCAGTAACCTTGGGTTAGGCTACACGAATAACAAGGAATACTGATTTCAATATCCCAATTGTCTGATCCTGGGGTTGAAGTGTCATTTGTGACAAAGGAGGCGGTATTACTGACAGTTTCATCACCGCAGGTGTCAAACGAGAGATCGCGTGAATAACTAAAAGTATGAGGGGCATCTTCGGCTGAGACGGTTCCTAAAAATCCCTCAAGTGTGTCATCAACGTCAATTTCTTCATCTATTTCGTTGATACTGGCCTCAGCAAAATTTATTTCTGCTGTGCCTGAATATTCTGTTGTGCCGGAAGGTGTCGGTTCTTCATCAGAGTTGTAATCAAAATTTTGTTGGATAGCTGTGGCAGTGTTGATACGAGTTGTGGTATCAGATAACTTGGAGGAGTAGGTGCAAATCAAATGTTGATTAGCTTCAATGATCCGAGGAAATGATCCGCAATCAACAGCAGGTTCAATCCCGCCCTCAATCAGGTCAGTGACGTTATTAATTAAAGCTGGAATAGGTGCGTTGTTCCAAACGTCGATTTCGCCTTCTGCGATCCAGTTACTATCTTGGGAAGTAGCGTCAACAGTGACATCATAATTGATGGTAAATACTTCGCCCTCGGCGAGCGTTAATTCTGTTTGGTCGGCTGATTTATCAATCGTCCAGGTCCAGGTTCGATCTAATGAGGTTTCGGCGTTTTTAGTAACGATAGGGTCATAACAATGGACAGTAACTGTGGCATCAGCTGATTGATTCGTTCCGACAATAGAAGCAATATTTTTATACTCATAATCGTAGGGAAATGCACGATCTTCATTGCAGGAAAAAACATGTTCATAGGTTTGTTCACCGTCGTCAGTAAAGTGCCATGGGTCGGTGTCCGCTTTATCATCGGTAACATCAATAGCATCATTGACCTTTATTGACGGTTCACCAAAAATAACAGCAGCATCGCCGGAACCTCCTGGGACTTGGCCAGTGGTCGTAACAACAGCGGTATTTGTGGTGGTGTTCCCGTTTGGTAAGGTTCCACTATAAGTGCAATTCAAAGTGCTGTCGGCTGGAAGTATATAAGGGAAGGAAACTCCACAATTAACATTATTGGCAACGAGAAGATCAGATACAGCGTTAATGGTGGCACTTAGGGTTGGGTTGGTGTTAGGGTTATGAATAGTGATGGTTCCAGATACTGCAAAGTCGTTGTCATGTCCATCATCTTTATTGACACTAACCGTATATTCAGAGGTACCAGTGTCGCCTTTGAATAAATCCCAATCCTTCGGTGAAACAGATTTGTCGATTGTCCAGTTAAAAGTTCTGGTAAAGGAGGTTAATGCTGTTTTGGAGATTTCTAGATTTTTAATTTCGACATTAGTGAAGGTGCAGATGATATCTTCACCATTATTGGGGGTGATTTCGCCTGGTGTATTGCTACCGGTACATTCTGAATTGGTTAGTAGCCACCCTGGCTGGATGACTTCGTTGATACTGTATTCAAGATCAGGATCGAGGTTATTGAAAGTAGTGCTTCCAGAATTGTTTGAGGTTATAACTTGCGAACTTTCGGGTAGTCCGGCACCAGTGAACTGGAAATTAAAAGTTCCATTCCCGCCGACCGTGTTCTTTATTAAGGTAATCGTGGCGAGTTTTTGATTGGTGAAAGTGCAGGTAATGTGCTCACCGCTAGCAACATCAATTGAGTCAATAGTTTCACCACCATCACAAACTGCATTTTCTTGTTGCCAACCATCAACTGAATCTTCTGACACGACGTATGATCCTGGTGTGACAAAGAAACTTTGACTGGCAAATCCTGGTGCGTTGTCATCGACTAAAATAAATTCTGAAGGATTGTTATTTCCAAAGTTGTTTTGGAAGGTAAACTCCTGATCACTATCGTTAATGGCATTCTTCTGGATAGTTATAGTTCCAAGTTGTTGAACTTGAACTTCAATATGTGAAATGTTTTGGCAGATTTGACCGTTGCCTAAACCAACTTTGACTGCAGTGGCGGTTGTAGTGCCCAGACCAGAAACTTGGTAACAATTGGTGTTGATATTCCCATCGTTGTCAGGTTCGTATATTCCATTTTCGGTGTAAACATTTCCATCAGGAGATGGGAGACATTCTTGACCGGATTTAATTGCTAAACCACTGACATAATAACCAACGGGCGCGGTTAGAGAAAAAAGTCCTTCATTATCTTTTTGACTATCGGGAACATTTAGACAATTACCTGCACCAACAGCTAAAGAACTTGTAGGGAGCGCAAATGAAAAAACAATTGAAATAAAGATGGCAAGAAATACTTTGGACAGTTTGGACATCGTTATAAGTAGATCGTTTTAATATGAGTTTGTCAATCTGGAAAAGTTAAATTCGGTCGGCGAAAAGAAGGAGGCGATTGATGGTGGTACCTGGTGGATAACAAGTTTGGAGAATTAGAGTATTAGTTTTGGTATTTTTGACTTCGGCTGGGACTTCGTCGGGGGAAATAATTTTTTGACCAGTAACTTGATAGTGGTATTTTTTGTTTTGATAAAAAACATAGATGTCATCGCCTTTTCCAAGTTTTCTTAATAGAAAGAAAACGGCGTTGTATTGGGAGATATTAAAAAAGTTGTCGGTGGAATGAGCAAAAATGAAAACTGGGCCGCTTTGATTGGGTAAAGAACTATATTTGGCGTGGGCGGTGCCTTGTTTGAGAATGGGGAGATATTGATCGGGATTACCAGAGTCGACATTAGGAAAGACGGCGGTGTTGATACCGATTTTGGGAACAATCAGGGAGAAATCGTAGTTTATTGGGGTGATCAGGACGGATTTTTCGGTGAGAACCGGGGGGGACTGAAGGTCAGCAACCTGATAGTCAGTAGTGGGATTGGGTTTGGAGAGTTGGTATTTGGTTTCTTCCTTAACGACTGGGGCGTAGGTAATAACAAGAACAATGAGGCCGAGAAAGACGAAAAGGGAACTGATTTGATTGAGTCTCGGAGAAAGGATGGATTTCACAACCTAATTATACTAAAGCTTCTGAAGATGATTAGATCTGTTATAGCGCCTTGATGACAAAGGTTACCAGTTTTTGACCGTTGCCAAAGTCGCGTTCATAGACGGCTACCCCTTTAGTTTCACGGGCTAGT